>DIKL01000010.1:39931-47404 GCA_002424545.1 Syntrophaceae bacterium UBA5619 | reverse complement strand
CCAAGGCGGCCGTTTTGCTGCTCGTGGAGGGCCGCGCGGCCGAGAGCGTGGAGATCCCCCTTCCCGACGGACGGAGGAGCCGCCTTGCGGTGGATCATGTCCAACGGACCAGGTACGGCGCGGAAGCGGCGGTCCGAAAGGATGCGGGCGACGATCCGGACGTGACGAACGGCCTGCGGATTGCGGCCGCCGTTGCCTGGACCGAAGGCACGGATGTGGAATTCGCGGCCGGAGAGGGTGTCGGAACGGTGACGAAGCCGGGGCTGGCCGTTTCTCCCGGCGAACCGGCGATCAATCCGGGCCCGCGCCGGATGATCCGGGAGGCCGTTCGCGAGGTGACATCCCGGGGCATCCGGGTGACGGTCTCGATGATCGGCGGTCGGGAGCTGGCCGCGCGGACCTTCAACCCGCGGCTCGGCATTACGGGCGGGCTTTCGATCCTCGGAACGACGGGGATCGTCCGGCCGTTCAGTTGTTCCGCGCTGCGCGAATCGCTCCGCTGCGCGCTGAACGTGGCCGCGGCGGCGGTTCGGACGCCCGTGTTTGTCCCCGGGCATATCGGCGAGCGGGCCGCGATGAGGCATTTTCGGGTTGCGCCGGAGCAGATCGTGGAGGTTGGAAACGAGTGGGGGTTTGCGCTTGACGAGGCGGCCCGGCATCCGTTCGCGGCGCTGCTCGCGCTTGGCCACCCGGGAAAGCTGGCCAAACTTACGGCGGGCGGCTGGGATACCCACTCCGGACGGTCGGGAAGCGCGCTGCCGATCGTTGCCCGGATGCATGCCGATCTGCTGGGGCGGCCGGCGGCGGGCGCCCCTACTGTCGAGGGGATCTTTGCGGCGCTCGGGACGAACGAGAAAAAGAGGCTGGGGGACGCGCTGGCAGCAGCGGTTCAACAGGCCGTCGGAAAAAGGATGGAGGGAAGATTCAACCCGGCCGTGGTCCTCATCGACCTCGGCGGTTGCCTTCTGGGGAAGGCGGGAGACCTCGAACCATGGCTGTAGAAAAAAAGAAGATCATCATCGTCGGGTGCGGCCCCGGCGCCGAGGAGCACATCACGCCGGCGGCCAGGGCGGCCGCCGGGAAAGCCGAGGTGCTGATCGTTTCGCAACGCCTGAAGGACCTCTTCCCGGAGATTGACGCGGAAAGGATCGATTCGGGGACGGATATCGCCGGAACCCTCGACATGATCGCCTCCCGCCGCGACGACGGACGGCAGGTCGTCCTGCTCGCCACCGGAGATCCCGGGATCGCGAGTCTCGCCCAGCCGGTGATCCGCCGTTTCGGCCGGGAGAACTGCGAGGTCATTCCGGGAATCAGTTCGATCCAGATCGCCTTTGCCCGGTTCGGCCTCGACTGGAAGGACGTCCGGATCGTCACCGCGCACAGCAGCGATCCGGAAGAATCGGCGGCCGAGTTGCGCGACTGCGGCAAGATCGCCATCCTTGGCGGGCGGGCGGGCTCGCTCCGCTGGGCCGCCGCAATGATCCCCAAGTTCGGGGCGGATCGACGCATCTTTCTCTGCGAAGACCTGACCCTTCCCGGGGAAAAAATTCGCGAGGTCCGCGCCGCCGACCTGATCCGGATTCCGGTCTCGTCGCGGGCGATCATACTCATTATTCGGGGAGGACTGCTGTGATTCCAGGAACCCTTTACGGCATCGGGATCGGCCCGGGCGATTCGGAGTTGATCACCTTGAAGGGGGCAAGGCTCATCGGCGCCTGCCCGAACCTCTTCGTGCCCAAGGCGCGGACGGCCGCCGGGAGCGTCGCTCTGGCCATCGCCCGGCCCCTCGTCGGTCCGGCGGCCCGTATCGAGGAGCTCCTCTTTCCGATGACGGCGGACCGGGAAGAGCTCGCCCGGCGGTGGGACGATGCGGCGGCCCGCATTGGCCTGGTCCTCGCGGCCGGCGAGGACGCCTGTTTTCTGACGCTCGGGGACCCGCTTCTCTACTCGACCTACATCTACCTGCTGCGGGCGCTGCGGCGGGCGATCCCCGATCTAAAAATCGTGACCGTTCCCGGGATCACGGCCTTCGGCGCGGCAGCCGCCCTGACGGACTTTCCAATCGGAGAGGGGAAGGAACCGGTGACCATCATCCCCGCGGCGGACGATCTGACCGCCGTCCGGCGGGCGCTCGAACGCGGAGGAACCGTCGTCCTGATGAAGATCGGAAAGCGCCTCCCGGAGATCCTGGAGCTCCTCGAAGGCAAAGGGCTTCTGGAGAGCAGTGTTTTCGTCTCCCACGCGACGATGGCGGAACAGCGGGTCGAGACCGACCTCCGCCGCCTGAAGGCGGAAGGGCCGGAAGCGGGCTACCTCTCGATTATCCTCGTGCATGCGGGGCAGCGGTAAAATTGCGCCCGATCTCGCCCACCCAGGTTCGTCTTGACATGGCACACTTTTATGTGCTTTATTATGGGCTATAAAAGGAGGCATTTTATGGGGACACAAACATCACGCATCAATGTTACCCTGCCCAAAGATCTGATTGAATCGGTGAATCAAGTTGCCGGACCCCGCTCCCGCAGCCGCCTGATCTCGGAATCCCTTCGGGAGTACATCGCAAAGATCAAGGAGGACGAACTGGAAAAGCAGCTTGAAGAAGGGTATCGCGCCGCTGCAAAAGAGAGCATCGCCTTGGCTTGCGAATTTGAAACCGCCGATTTGGAGGGATGGGATGAATATTAAAAGAGGCGAAATTTATCTGGCGGCCCTTGACCCCGTGCGGGGACGGGAAATCGCCAAAACCCGTCCCGTCGTGATTGTTTCCAATGATAAGAACAATCAATTTTCAGGAACAGTGACCATTTTGCCCTTGACATCGAAAGATTCCAAGATGGTCTATCCTTTCGAGGTTTTTCTTTCCCGAGGCCATGCCAATTTACCCAAAGACTCAAAGATCAAAGCGGACCAGATTCGGACCCTCGACAAAAGCAGGATGATTAAAAGCATCGGCGTCTTGGACAAGAAGGATTTGATCGCCATCGAAACGGCCATGAAAATCCACCTGGCGCTGCCTTGACAGAAGTGCCGCAAAAAGGATAATAGAAAACGATACGTAACTACAAAATATCAAAAGAGAAAACAGGTTTTGTTACGTATAGCTTCCTGAAATCGGCAGATTGTCAAATTCCGTTGACGTGCTGGATTTAAGTCGTAAATAGTGATAAAAGTGCCGCCAAAATAGAAATAGGAATTGGCTCCGAGAAAGACTCGTATGGATACGCTGCCACTTTTTCTAAGAGAGAAACTGCATGAGCGGACACCCGCCGATGCAAATCCGCTCGCATACATACTTGTTAACCAGGCGCTATCAGATGTCATGTCAGATGTTCCTCTTCCCGAACGTCTCGCCGCTGCCTTCGATCTGATCGTTGCGAGCAAGTTCTATCAATACGTTGAACCTGAGGCTTGGCTATGGTGCGGCCACTCCGGCAAAGACTTCTATGCTATTCTGAACGCCTGCCCTAGTTGCATCCTCGCCAATCGTTTCGTTCATACCCAAGGACACAAACCGGGTTCGGGACAGATTGGCCCGACGACCGCCCTCGCTTTTCGCGAAATTGTAGCAGCATATTTTGACTTGACGGGTAAGGCAGCTTGCTATGTCTGTAATGCTAGCGAACCGATAGACATTGCCGTTGTGGATACGGACAACAAGACACTTTTCATCGCAGAGGTGAAAGCTGCTCCTTTATTTACGCCTCCCTTGGTTCGCCAACACACAACGGCGTCAATGCAAACCCAACGCACTATGCCTCTTAACCATTCGTTAGGCGTGGCCCGCGGGCTGCATGAAGCAGAAGTGGCTTTATTCATCCCTGACCTCGATAGACCCGTGGAGATTGCCATAGATGCGGGAGCTGTCGGCCGGGCACTTCCTCTCGATAGCCCATTGGCAGCTGTTGTCACGCGGGACCCCACCATAGCTCCGCGGTTTTTCCAAACATGGAGCCGCATGTGGCATGCCTATCAAGAGAAGGATTCAACGAGTCTTCTATACTGGTTCTGCGGCGCTTGTGGCCGCCCCGCAAACCCAGGCGAAGGTTGGCCCCGCGAAGCAGACGGCCGCGCAAGGGGATCGATTTCCGACGGGAAGACAAGCGTCGGTATCGACAGAACTGACGACATCAAGAAGGCAACATTCCAAGCGCTGAAGCTCGGTGTTGAAAATAGGCGCAGGGACACCTCCCCTTGGAGGCTGCTTATTGGCCTTGCAAGCAATCTTCACGCTTCCAGGCACTATGACGGATATTTGCGACCCTATGAAGACATCATATGGGGTTGGGCTAACACAACTGAAGAAGCGTATGATCTGTACAACCTGTTCGATGGGATTGTCTCTTTCACACGCAGTCACATGCGAGACGACTGGCTTGCGAGAACACTTGATTGGCACGGCGGGCCAAATGCATAAGACAACGATCTCATTAAAAGAGTTCAGTCACATACCCAGACAAGTGGGACCAAAAGTCCAGCAACGTATCAATGCCCTCAAGGTCGGCCAAAAAATGCAGGATCTCCCGGAAGAACTGTGGCATGATAGTTTTCGCTACTATGTCAAAGAGGACCCGACGAGAAAAGGCGGCCCTAACCTTCGATTGATCAGGCTTGATCCGCGCAGACCGTCGTTGACAGTGACCGGCTTCGTCTTCAACAAGTTCGTACACCCGCAAGAAAATAGGTATATCACGCCTCGCGAGGCAGCACGCCTTCAAGGATTTCCAGACGACTTCATGTTTCATGGTACTCTGACAAGCGTGCAGCGACAGGTGGGCAATGCGGTTCCTGTACAACTAGCGACAGCTGTGACTGAAGCCGTTCTTGCCCACCTTACTCAGCACAATCCTCTCGGATTGGGTTCTCAGATATACGCTTCGGGTTGCTTCCCAGCTCTCAGTCTCTTTTCTGGAGCGGGGGGTATGGATATCGGAGTCCTCCGCGCAAAGCACAAGAAACTGGTTTTTGATGTCAAGGCTTGCGTCGAACTCGATCATGATTGCTGTGAGACCCTCCGTAAGAACTTTGGCTCGAAAGTTAGCGTCGTTGAAGAAGACATATCAAAGCTCAACCCCGAAAGAGCGCTCGCCCTGTGCAATACGGAGAGCGCCTTGTTGCCGCTTATAGTTGGAGGGCCACCATGCCAAGCCTTTAGCCAAGCCGGTAAACAGAAAGGTGTACACGATGATCGTGGGAAGCTCATTTTCGAGTTCTTACGGTTCGTTCAGGAGGTACAACCTGTTTACTTCGTGATGGAAAATGTCTCAAACTTGCGTGGCGTCGCAAAAGGAGAGCTTCTCCGCGAGATACAAAATCGGATCGACCACATCGGCTACAACTTCACCTGCAACATGCTTTGCGCTGCCGACTACGGTGCTGCCCAGTTAAGACGGCGGCTCTTCTTCATTGCTGTGCGAAAGCCTTATCCTGCCGTTCAAGCGCCTCTTCCGACACATGGCGATGTCGGCGAGAGCCTTTTTGTCAGCAAACCTTATGTTTGCGTAGCTGAGGCGTTCGAAGGCCTTTCTTCGTTGGAAAATGCCGACCTTGATTCGGAAGTTGCAGTCCGCCCCGTAGTCCGCGAAGCACTCTCAAGACGACAGCGCTACCGCACACGGACCGATAGTTGAGATGGACAGAGTATCGAAAACAACACGTTCCCGAATCATGTCTTGTGTGCGATCAACCGGAAACAAAAGCACCGAAGCACGCCTGCGTGCATACTTAGCCAATAGCGGCATCAGGGGATGGCAGGTGAGACCTGCTGAACCTGAAGGTAAGCCCGATTTCGTGTTCGACGTGGCCCGCGTAGCCGTCTTTGTGGACGGCGCATTTTGGCATGGCGCACCCGGCTTCACTCGGTTTCCAAAATCGCGTGCCCACTACTGGAAGCCCAAGATAGAACGGAACCGGCAGAGAGACAGAGAAGTGACGAGACGGCTGAGAGCACAGGGCTGGGCGGTCCTGCGGTTTTGGGACTACGAACTCCAGGATAACCCGAAAATGGTCGTAAAGAAAATTAGAAAGAAGGTCCAACAAAGGAGTAACTTACAAATGCCAGGGTACGTCCCCCCGTCATTTGAAGCTGACTCTATGTGTTACTCCCTTTCGAATCGTAGTCGTTAGCGCACGTGTATAGCTGACACCAAACAGTTGTAGGTGAAAGTGAATGTCGTATGCTGTCAGTATAATCCTTGATCAAAATTGCGATAGGAGAGAAAAGGATGATCGTCCATTTCGTCGGCGCGGGTCCGGGGGATCCTGAACTGCTCACGCGGAAGGCGGAGCGGCTGCTCCGCGCCTGTCGGATCTGCATCTATGCGGGCTCGCTCGTCAGCCCCGGCGTACTGGATCTGATCCCGGCGGATGCCGAACGCCACGACTCCGCGCGGATGTCGCTGGATGAGGTGATGGCCCTCTGCCGGGGTGCCCGCGACCGGGGGATCGACGTCGTCCGCCTCCACTCCGGCGACCCCTCGATCTACGGAGCGACCCGCGAGCAGATGGACGCCCTGGACGCGTTGGGAATCCGCTACGATGTCTGCCCGGGGGTGAGCGCCTTCCAGGCGGCTGCGGCCGCCCTTTGCACGGAACTCACCGCCCCGGAGATCTCCCAGACGATCGTCTTGACCCGGACGGCAGGGCGCACGCCGCTCCCCGAGGCGCAGGACATCGACCGAATCGCCCGGACGCGGGCGACCCTCTGCATCTTCCTGTCCGTCGGAAAGATCGCCGGGGTGGCCCGGACCCTGAGCGCCCATTACGGGCCGGACTGCCCCGCGGCCGTCGTCTTCCGCGCCTCCTGGCCGGAGGAGCGGATCATCCGGGGGAGTCTTGCGGACATTGCGGAGAAAACGGAAGCCGCCGAGATTCGCTCGACGGCCATGATCGTTGTCGGTGAGGCGCTCAAGCGCAACCTCCCCGCCTCGAAGCTCTACGATGCCGCCTTCACCCACGGCTTCCGGAACGGGAAGAAGCCATGATCGCGCCGCCGATCGCGCTGATCACCCTCTCCGATGCCGGGGCGAAACTGCTGGTCCCGCTGGTCGGCCATTGGCCGGAGGCGCGGCTGTACGTCCATGAATCGGTTCAAGACGCATCCCTCCGCCGGGGCGAGGATCGGCAGGCTTCGGGGAGGCTTGAAGAGATCCGCGGCGAAGCCGTCGGGGAGGCCCCGGTCGTGGAGCGTTTCACCCGGATCGCTGACCTGACGGCCGCGCTCTTCCCGGTTTGCCGCGGGTTGGTCTACGCCGCCCCCTGCGGCGTCGTCGTCCGGGCGATCGCCCCGCTCGTCCAAAGCAAATGGAAGGACCCGGCCGTCGTGGTTCTGGACGCGGGGGGGCGCTGGGCGGTGAGCCTGCTCTCCGGACACGAGGGGGGCGCGAACGACCTGGCGATCCGCGTCGCGAATTGGACGGGCGCCGAACCCGTCGTCACGACGACGACCGAGGCGCTCAAGTCGGTGATCGTCGG
>DIKL01000010.1:25709-39896 GCA_002424545.1 Syntrophaceae bacterium UBA5619 | reverse complement strand
GCGGGTGTCGCCCTAAACGATGTTCGATGGATCGCCTCGGCGGATGTGAAGGCGGATGAGACGGGACTCATCGACGCGGCGCGGACGCTGAAGATTCCGATCCGATTCATCGCCGCGGAAGAGATCCGGGGCTCCTCGCGGGAATTTTCGCACTCCGATTTTGTGGCCGAGAAGGTAAATCTGCCGGCCGTCGCCGAACCGGCGGCTCTGCTGGCGGGCAAGAGGACCCGGTTGATTCACAAAAAGGCCACATTCAACGGGATTACGATTTCGCTCGCCCGGGAAGGCTTTTTGTGGTCGGAAGCGCTTTCGGAGACCCGTTAGGATCCTTTTGAAGGAAGTCGCTGGTCCTGCGTGCTGATTGCATAGCGCAATTCATTCCAACCTGAGCGTCGCTGCGACGACAAAACCCGCGCCGGCCAGGATGGCCGAACGGGCGGTCTCCGGATCCAGAACGGTGTCCGTCCCGAACAGAACCTACCGGCCGTACCGCTTGACGGCCTCGGCAATCACATTCAATGAGCCGGTCGTTGTCGTCACATCCATCACCCGAACGCCGTCCTTTTGGATCGCATCACCGTTTTTTCAGGGTGAGGATCAGAAAGGAGACGATCACCAGGACGGCCAGATTCAAGAGCCAGGCGTCGGTGTAGGAACCGGTCAGATCATAGATGTATCCGGTAATCACGGGGCCGGCGCCGCCGCCGATTGCCGTGACGAAGAAAACCAGCACGCCGTAGGAGGCCCCGAGAATGTGGCGTCCGAAACGGTCGGCCAGCAGAAACGGCATCAGCGCGCTCATCGAGCCGTAGCCGAAACCGAACAGGAGCGCATACGCGAACAGCGTTGCGACGGAGGTTGTCTTCAGCAGCAGAAAAATGCCGGCGGCCATCAAAAGAAAGCCGAGCGCCGACGCATATTTGGCGTCGCCGATGCGGTCGCTTAACCATCCGAAGAAAAACCGTCCGGGGATGCTGGCCATCCCGATGATCCCCAGCGAGGACGCGGCGGCCACTTTGTCGATCCGCTGATCCAGCGCATAGGCGATCAGATGGACCATGACCGACATCTCCGACATTACGGCAAGACTGTAGCAGATCGCCATGATCCAGAACGGGGAACTCCCGAGAATCGGTCGGAGTGAGGGAGGGGCATATGCAACATCGATCGGTAGAGGATCGGACGCATATGCTTCTCTCCCTGCGCCTCCCCCGTCCGGCCGCAGGCCGTAATCTTCCGGTTTCGTTTTTCCCATGAGCCACTGCGAAAGCCCCACCCCGATGATCAGAACGCACGCCGCAATGCAGACAAAGGCCATCTGCCAGCCGTAAATCTTGACAATAAATCCGGCCAGCGGGACCGTCGCCATCGTTCCGACGCCGATGCCGACGGAGGAGATGCCGATGGCCAGACCCCGCTTCCGGATAAACCACTTTCCCACGGAGGAGTTGCAGACCACAACGCCCATACAGGCGGCGCCGAATCCGCTGAAAACGCCGTAGGTAACATAAAACTGCCAGGGTTCGCGGATCAGCGCCGTCAGCAGCAGTCCGGCGGCCATCAGGCCTGCCCCGGCGGTGATGATCCAGCGGGGGGCGATGCGATCGGCAAGCCTGCCGGCGAATATTCCGCCGAATCCATAGGCAAGAACCTGGATCGACATGCCTGCGGAGATCACCGACCGCGACCAGCCGTATTCCGCAACCATCGGCTGGACAAAGACGCCGAAACTGTAGCGCGCCCCATAATTGACGGCCACAATGAGAAATGCGCCGGTCACCACATACCAGCCCCAAAAGTAGCGCGTCCGGCCGTCTCTTACACCCGTTGCCTCGTTCATGATTTGACCCTGCCCCTCTCGTTGCCCGACCCTCGGCGGGAGAGTTTACTGAAAAGCGGAAGAATTGCAATGCGCAATAAATTCGCTTGACGTCAAAAAGAGTTATCATGTACTCGTGATCACGGCGAAGCGCGGAGAAAAGGCCGTCAGCGGTAAATCGTTCAAAAAGAGGAACGAATGCGGAAAGAAAACGGTCGGCGGAATCACGAGTCCCCCCGTGCGGGAAGGCTTTTCGTGGTCGGTATCGGACCCGGCGGTTCGTTGGACCGGACCCGGCGGGCCGAGGAGGCGATCTCGAAGAGCACCGTCGTTGCGGGCTACACCCGCTATCTGGAGCTGGTCCCGGATCTGACGGCGGGTAAGGAGCGGATCGCCACCGGCATGACCCGCGAGAGGGAGCGCTGCCGGAAGGCGCTGGAACGGGCGGAGGCCGGGGAAACGGTGGCCCTCATCTCCTCGGGAGATCCCGGCGTTTACGGAATGGCCGGTCTCCTCCTGGAGCTGGCTGGGGAGAGAGGATCGGCCGTACCCATCGAGGTCGTACCGGGCGTTACCGCCGCAAACGCTCTGGCCGCGCGCCTTGGGGCGCCGCTCATGTGCGACTTCGCGACGTTGAGCCTCAGCGACATCCTCGTCCCCTGGAAGACGATCCGCGGACGGCTGGAGGCGGTTGCCGCCGCCGACCTGGTTGTCGCCCTCTACAACCCCCGCTCGCAAAAACGGACCCGGCAGCTCGACGAGGCGGCCGCGATCTTCCGCCGTCACCGGCCCGGGAAAACCCCCGTGGGGGTGGGAACGGCCGTGGGCTTGCCGGAAGAGAAGGTCCTTTTTTCCGATCTGGACGGTTTTCTCGAACTCCCGATCGACATGCGCAGCATCGTGATCGTCGGGAACCGCTCGACACGGCGGATCGCCGATTGGTTCGTTACGCCGAGGGGTTACGGCGGATGATTTTGTTGATCGGCGGCACAAGCGAAACGATTTCCCTCGCCTCCGACCTTGCCGAAGCGGGATACGAGGTTCTCGTTTCCACCGCGACGGCGGCCCCGCTCGCGATCGGCGACCATCCGCGAATCTCGCGACGTGTGGGGCGTCTCGATGCGGAAGCCATGGCCGTTCTGGCGAAGAAACTCGGAATCCGGGCGATCGTCGACGCCGCCCACCCCTACGCCGTTGCCGCCCATGAAACGGCTCACGGCGCGGCGCGGCGTCTGGAGATCCCCTGCCTCTCCTTTCGACGACCGGAGGCGCCGGTTGGGGAAAACCCCGTTTGTTTTGCGGCCGATCATGCCGAGGCCGCGGCCCTGGCCTTCGCCGAAGGTCGCCCCGTCCTGCTGACAACGGGTTCCCGGAACCTGGCCCCGTACGCGGCAGCCGCGCGTCGGACCGGTTTCCCGCTGGCGGTCCGCGTCCTCAACGTTCCGGAATCGTTCGCGGCCTGCCGTGCGGCGGGCATTCCCGAAGAACGGATCATCGGCGGGCGCGGCCCCTTTTCGGTGGAGGAAAACCTGGTTTCGATCCGGCGCTTCGGGATCGGCGTGATCGTCACCAAGGAGAGCGGCCGGGCCGGCGGCTTCGAGGCCAAACTCGCCGCGGCGCGGCAGGCGAACTGCCGGGTCATCATCCTCCGGCGTCCGGAAATCCGTCCCCCCGGTTGCGTTTTCCACAGAAATGCGGATCTGCTCTCCGCGCTTTCGGCGCTCGTTTCACCCGCCGCGGAACGATGATTCCGGGGAAACGGCCGTTCACAGAAATTGATTGACACGCCTGGGAGCTTTCCCTATACTCCGGCCCCGAAAGAAAACGATTTCCTGCCTCAAAATACCGCCGTCCATGGAGAATCCAGATGCCAAAGCGAAACGACATCGATAAAGTCTTGATTATCGGATCCGGCCCGATCGTCATCGGCCAGGCCTGCGAGTTNNGGCACCCAGGCCTGCAAGGCGCTGCGCAAACTCGGCTACCGGATTATCCTGGTCAACTCCAATCCGGCGACGATCATGACCGATCCGGGCACGGCCGATGTGACTTATATCGAACCGCTGAACCTCCAGTCCCTGACGGAGATCATCGAAAACGAGCGCCCCGATGCGATTCTCCCGAATCTCGGCGGCCAGACGGGCCTCAACCTGACCTCCGAACTGCACAAGGCCGGGGTGCTGGAGAAATACGGCGTCCGGGTGATCGGCGTCCAGGTCGATGCGATCGAACGGGGCGAGGACCGGATCGCCTTCAAGGCGACGATGAGCAGCCTCGGCATCGACATGCCCAAAAGCGAACCGGCCTACAGCGTCGAGGAGGCGGAGAAAATCGCAGTGACCCTCGGCTATCCGGTGGTGATCCGGCCGGCCTACACGATGGGCGGCACGGGCGGCGGCCTGGTCTACAACGTTGAAGAGCTGCGGATCGTGGCCGGCCGGGGCATCTCCGCCAGCCTCGTCGGGCAGATCCTCGTCGAGGAGTCCGTCCTGGGATGGGAGGAGCTGGAGCTGGAGGTTGTCCGGGACGCCAAGAACCGGATGATCACCGTCTGCTTCATTGAAAACGTCGACGCCATGGGGGTTCATACGGGCGATTCCTACTGCACCGCGCCCATGCTCACCATCCGCCCGGAGCTGCAGGCGCGGCTTCAAAAATATTCCTACGATATCGTTCAGGCCATCGGCGTCATCGGCGGGACGAACATCCAGTTTGCCCATGATCCAAAGACGGACCGGGTCGTCATCATCGAGATCAATCCCCGCACCTCCCGCTCTTCCGCGCTGGCCTCCAAGGCCACCGGTTTTCCCATCGCCTTTGTCTCGTCGCTTCTGGCCGGCGGGATGACGCTCGATGAGATCCCCTACTGGCGTGAGGGCACGCTGGACAAATACACCCCCTGGGGCGACTATGTGGTGGTGAAGTTTTCCCGGTGGGACTTTGAAAAGTTTCCCGGTTCCGTCGACAAGCTGGGAACGCAGATGCGCGCCGTCGGCGAGGTGATGAGCATCGGCAAGAACTACAAGGAGGCCTTCCAGAAGGCGATCCGTTCGCTGGAAAAGGGCAGGGCAGGCCTCGGTTTCGTCAAGGACTTCCACGCGAAATCCCTCGACGAGCTGATGGACCTTTTGGCGGAGCCGTCGAGCGAACGGCAGTTCATCCTGTATGAGGCCCTTCGCAAGGGGGCGGATGTCGGGGAGCTTCACAGGCGAACCTACATCAAGGCCTGGTTCATCGGCCAGATGAAAGAGCTGGTGGAGCTGGAAGAGAAAATCCTCAAATACAAAGGGAAAATCCTTCCGGACGCACTGTTGAAACAGGCCAAGCAAGACGGATTTTCCGACCGCTACCTTGCCCAGATCCTCGGTCTGGACGAGACGGAAATCCGCGGGCGGCGCACCGCCTTGGGGGTCGTGGAGTGCTGGGATTCCGTTCCCGTCAGCGGCGTGGAGAACGCATCCTACTACTATTCGACCTACAACGCCCCCGACAAGGTCACCGTCAGCGGGAACCGGAAGAAAATCATGGTCCTGGGCGGCGGTCCCAACCGAATCGGCCAGGGGATCGAATTCGACTACTGCTGCGTCCATGCGGCCTTCACCCTTCGCGACGAGGGGTATGAATCGATTATGGTCAACTGCAACCCGGAAACGGTCTCGACGGACTATGACACGTCCGACAGGCTCTATTTCGAACCCTTGACGGTGGAGGATGTCCTGGCCATTTACGAGAAGGAAAAACCCGAAGGGGTGATCGTCCAGTTCGGCGGCCAGACGCCGCTGAATCTCGCCCAGCAGCTTGCCGCGGCGGGCGTCCGCATCATCGGAACATCGCCGGAAACCATCGATATGGCGGAAGACCGGGATCGCTTCAAAAAGATGATGGACAAGCTCGGCATCCCCATGCCGGCATCCGGGATGGCCGGCAATCTCAAAGAGGCCGTCGCGATCGCCAAACGTATCGGCTATCCGCTGATGGTTCGCCCCTCTTATGTGCTTGGGGGCCGAGGGATGGAAGTGGTCCATGACGCGGAGATGCTTCAGCGATACGTGGCCGCGGCCGTCGGCGTGACGCCGGAGCGGCCGATCCTGATCGATAAATTCCTCGAAAACGCGATCGAGTGCGAAGCCGACGCGATCTCCGACGGGACGGATGCCTTCGTGCCGGCGATCATGGAACATATCGAGTTGGCTGGAATCCATTCCGGCGATTCGGCCTGCGTCATCCCGCCGATCAGCATTCCCGCGCGCCACAAGGACACGATCAACGACTACACCCGGCGCATCGCGGTGGAGTTCGGCGTCGTCGGCCTGATGAACATCCAGTACGCCATCGCCGGCGACGTGGTCTACATCCTCGAGGCCAATCCCAGGGCTTCACGTACGGTTCCGCTGGTTTCCAAGGTGTGCAACATCTCCATGGCCCGCATCGCCACCCAGATCATGCTGGGGAAAAAGCTGGCTGATCTCGGGATCAGCCGCCGCGCCATTTCCCATTTCGGCGTCAAGGAGTCGGTCTTCCCCTTCAACATGTTCCAGGAGGTCGACCCCGTGCTGGGTCCGGAGATGCGTTCCACCGGCGAGGTCCTGGGGATGGCCGATTCCTTCGGCCTGGCCTTCTACAAGGCGGAAGAGGCGGCCCAACAGGTGCTCCCCGCGGAAGGAACGGTGTTGATCACCGTCAATGACAACGACAAAAGCGGCGCCCTGGAAGTGGCCCGCGTCTTCCATGCCCTTGGTTTTACGATCCAAGCCACGGCGGGAACCCGAAAGGCCTTGACCGACAACGGCGTGCCGGCGGAATTGATCCTCAAGATGCACGAGGGGCGCCCCAACATCGTCGATGCGATCAAAAACGGAGAGATCCAACTGGTCGTCAACACCCCCAGCGGCCGAATGAGCCAGAACGACGACTCTTACATCCGCAAGGCGGCCATCAAATACAAGATTCCGTACATCACGACGCTCGCGGCGGCGGTCGCGGCGGTGAAGGGCATTACGGCCTTCCGGCAGGGACACGGCCGGGCCAAGTCCCTTCAGAGTTACCATCAGGAGATCCGATAGGGATTGAAGAAGGAGGCAGGTATGACGAAAACAAGTATCCGATATCTGGCGTCGCTTTTCTTTACGGCCGGTATTTTGTTCGCCGGATCGTCCGTCCTTGCGGCCCCGCCGGATAATTTCACGGCGACCATGGTTTCTGCGGGAATGGAAATGCCCATGGCGCAGATGGGGGCGAAGAGCCGCGTGGAAAATCCGGCCATGAAGGGTCTGGTGACCATCAATCTTGCGGATGCCAAGAAGACCATCATGCTCAATACGGTCAACAAGACCTACTTCGAACAGCCGATCCAGGACCGCGGGAACGCCCCGGATCCATACAATCCGGATGTGGTCTTCGAAAAGAAGAAGGTGGGAACCGATACGATCGACGGTCACCCGTGCATCAAATACGATGCGACCTTTTACCGGAAGAGCCAACCCGGGGAAAAATTCAGGGCCACCCTCTGGGAGGCCGAGGATCTCAAGGGCTTCACGATTCAAACGGAAATGAGCGTCCCCGCGAACCCGCAATACCCGGGGTCGGGAGGCAAGATGGTCATGAAGTTCAAGGATGTCCGGTTGGGCGCGGCCAAGGCCTCCATGTTCGCGGTTCCCGGGGATTACAGGAAGGTCAACAGCATGCCGGAAGTCATGGGCCTGGGCGGCATGGGAAACATCGAGGAGATGATGAAGAATCTCCCCAAGGGACAGCGACCGCTCAAACCGTGATCGTAAGGTTCCGACTTCCCCGCTCGGCGCCGCTACCAGAATCCTCTTTCCATGCAGTTCCCGATGAATTCAAGGGATCTTCGCGGCGCGGAGGTCAGCCACTGGTGCAGTTTTTTCCCGACGTCGGGATAGAGGGGCGTTTTCGGCAATTTCTCCACCGGAACCCAGGCGATGTCGAGCGAACGGGTCTTGTCCGACCGGATCTTGGGGATCCCGCGGATCTCGAGCGCCTCGAAGACGATGTGCAGCGTCTGCGGGTGCCGTTTGGTGGCCGGCGCCTCGCCGATCAGGATGATGTCGCCGATGTCGAGCTTGACGCCGAGCTCTTCCCGCCATTCACTGACGATCGCCTCCCGCAGGGGCGTGTCCTGATCCACGCCGCCGCCCGGCAGCGAAAAAACCTCCTTCCCGCCGTAGATATACTTCATGCAGAGGATCTCCCCCGCCCGCTCGAAAACGCCTGATACCCTGATGCGCATAGACTCCCCTTTACAACATCTTTTTGTCGGGCCTTCCATTCCCGTTTTAAAAACGGCCCCCTTTTCAAATGGATGGACGCCATGTTAATCCTTCGGCCGGAGCCGCTCCGGCAGAACGGCCTCGGGAGCCCAATCCCGGGGAAACAACCGCCCCGGTTCTTCGCCGAGTTTCTGGATGAGTTTTTTCAGCCCCGGCCGGGCAAACTCCGGGTGGCCGTTGCGCGCCGTCCGCCCGTTGCAGATCGCCTCGGAACGGAGGCGTCGACCGACGGTCCTCTCCATCTGCCGCCCCAGCCAGAGGACGCGGTCCACATCGTATCCGTGTTCGATCCCCATCTCGTCGATCATGACGAGCAGATCCTCCATCGTCACCAGCCCCACATACCGGGGATCCCGATAGTAGTACTCTCCCGTCCCGCGCACGGGGCAGTCGTCGAGGAAGTTGGCCGGCTGGCCGCCCAGACCGCCCAACGTTGCCTCGAAGCGGCAGATGCCCGCCTGCAGCGCGGCCAGAACGGACGCGGGGGCGATCCGCTTCGTCTCGTGGAAATGGGCCAGATGAACCTCCGGATGCGGAATGGCGTCCAGAATCATGGAATAGTACCGGTACACCTGCGCCGGCGAGGCGGATCCGTCGTGATCCGCATGTTCGATGTCGTACGCGCCGATCTCCAGGAACCGCTTCGTGAACTCCACGGCGTCCTCCAGCCTGGTTGCGCCGGTGATCGGGCTCCCCCAGATGGTGCTCACCGTGCCGTTCATCTTGATCCCGACGTCGGAGGCCTTTCGAATGCACCTTTCCGCCTCCTTCCAATACTGGGACAGCGTCGTCCCGGAGTTGGCGTAGTGATGTTCCGGATCCGTGGAAACCATCATCAGCATCCGGTCCGGGCCGATGCCCCGCTTGCGGAGCTCGATGGCCGTATCGACCGCTGGTTCCCGAATCGTCACGGCGGTGAAAGTGATCGTTGCCGGATCGATCCCCCGGCGTTCGCAATTCTTCCGGAAACGATCGCCCCGAAAATACCCCAGGACCTGTTCGGCGTCGCGGAACTGGGGAATGCCGGCGGGATTTCCCAGGTTCGTCAGTTCGATCTCCCGACAACCCGCGAGGATCATCTCTTCGGCATAGAAAATCTTGGCAGCGGTGGAGATGGTTTTCTCTTCGTGCTGGAATCCGTCCCGAATGGTGATGTCGCCGATGGTCACCCTCTTCGGCATGCGTGGAAAAATTTTCCAGTAGTCGTACTCCGTCATTCTCATCCCTCCCGTTTGATTAGAACTTCGCGCTTCCGGACCGTTCCTGAATCTACATTTTCCCCTCTGATGAAATGGAACCCCAAAAAAGGCGGGATGGCTCATTAACACCGGCTCCGATTCCGTTGTCAAGAAAAAATCTTCGTCGTTGCGACCCGGGGAAAGCGATTGAAAAATCGAAGACTCAGCGGCTTTTGGCTTCCGCGGATTCCCCTTGAACCGTCCTGACGATCATGCTACTGAAGGCGCCATGAAACCCGACTTTTGGTCGGCCTGGAGCCGTCTGGCCTCGTGGAGTTTGCCGCAACGGATCATCTGTGTGATCCTGAGCGCCGTCGTCATTGCGGTCGCCGCCGCGATCATCCATCCGAAATCGACGGCCGATCCGGCCGCCTCGCCGGAGGACCGAGCGAAGGAAGACCTGAGCCGGTACGAATACCCCAGCCAAAAACCAATCCGCTGGAAGGCGCATTTCGTCAGACCGCAGGACAGCCTGGAGAGGCTCTTCGGCAGGGACTGGGTTCTGGTGGCCCGCTTCAACCGGATCGACCGCCGCCATGTTTATCCGGGAATGACGATCAAAGTTCCCGAAAACATCGAGGATATCCGGAATTACACCCCCATGCCCGGGTTCTACGAACCGGCGCGCAGGCATGCCAAATACATCTACCTGAGCGTCCCCGAGCAGTGGCTCGGCGCCTACGAGTACGGCAAACTGGTTTTTTCCATGCCGGCGGCGACCGGGATCGAGGGGCACCTAGCCCCGACCGGCCTGTTCAAAGCGATCGCCTACCACCGAAAGCACGCCTCGTCCCTCTACAAGACGGCCAAGGGAGACATCCGGTATCCGATGGATTACGCGATCCTGTTCTTCATCGACAAGGAAAACTACCTATACTGGATCCACGCGCGGGACCTTCCCGGCCGGCCGGCCTCCCACGGCTGCATCGGTGTCTTCGACGAGGCCATGCAGAAGAGGGTTTACGGGGTGCCGGACAAACCGGTCCTCGAGGATGCGAAGAAACTGTATGTCTGGACGATCGG
The DNA here is from genome assembly GCA_002424545.1 of Syntrophaceae bacterium UBA5619. GTDB lineage: Bacteria > Desulfobacterota > Syntrophia > Syntrophales > UBA5619 > UBA5619. Next base: position 29,526 of record DIKL01000010.1, on the reverse strand, counting down.
CGAGGATCTGTTTGCCGTGGACGACGGTACTCAGCAGCCCCTCCAGAACGGACCGCCCATTGAGATCGTGGGCGATCTGCCGAAGCGACTCTCGTATTCGTTGCGCTGAGCCGCGGGCCCTGTCGGGAAGGAACGGGATTATTCGGCGACAATTGTTGGATATTGCGGTCAGGCTGTGATAGAAAAGAAACGGAGGAATGCGATGTCCCCCCTGAGGAGTTTTGTCACCGCCGGAATCGCACAGCGAAAGATCCGGAAAGGCACGGCCCGTATCTTTTCCCTCTCCGTTTCCGCGATCTTTATCCTGTTTTTTTCACTCGGATCGGTCCGGCCCGCCGCCGCCTGGAGTCCTCTTGCCGACCGCCTGACCGCGGACGGTTTCGAACGATCCGCCGTGGAGGCTCTCTTCGCGCGCACGGAGGTCCGTCTCGAGCCGGACGCGATGGCCGATAAAATCAGGGCTCTTCTCCGGAACAGGTCAACGCCGGATTCCATGGTTGCCCGGCTGAAACAGACGATCCGCCGGGATTACCTGAGCCACCGGAGCGTCGCCCGCGCCCGCTCCTACATCGGGGAGAACAGGGCCATCCTGGAGGAAATCGACATCCTCTACGGTGTTCCGAAGGAGATCGTCGTCTCGATTCTGCTGATTGAAACAAGCCTCGGAAAGAGCACCGGCAACAGCCGCGTTTTCAACCGTCTGGCCAGCATGGCCATAAACAATGACCTGGAAGCCGTTCGTCCGCATCTGGGCGGCGAACTTCTCACCCCGGAGAACGAGGAGTTCGCCCGTCGCCGCTGCCGGGAAAAGGGCGAATGGGCTTATGGGGAGCTCAAGGCGCTCCTCCGTTTCGCCGAACGGAACGGGATCGACCCCCTCGACATTCGGGGATCGGTCTACGGCGCGATCGGCCAGTGTCAGTTTATGCCGTCCAACGTTTTCGCCTATGGGGTGGATGCCGATCACGACGGCCGGATCGATCCGTTCGCCAAGGCGGACGCGCTCCACAGCATCGCCAACTACCTGCGCGGATACGGCTGGCGCCCGGGGCTGGACCGGGACGGCCGGCATCGCGTCATCTTCGGTTACAACCACAGCACCGTCTACGCGAACACGGTTCTCGCCGTCGCCGAAAAGCTGACGGATCCCGGCCGTCCCCAGCCATAATTTATTCCGGAATAAATGCCGGAAAGGTTGGCATGGCCCTTGACTTCGCAACAATCGTGCATAATTTAAAACAGAAATCGTCTATTGTTATCTCAGGACGGGAAGCATTTGGCGGAAAGATGAAAACAGGAGCTTTACCATGGGAAAATCCATGTATAACTTCGGCAAGCATGGGAAAGAAAAAGCAAGGCAGCAGAAACAGATGGACAAGGCGGCCAAGCGTATGCTGGCCAAGCAGAAGAAGGCCAATCTGAAAACGGGAGCTCCGGACGCGGATCCGGATACGGCGGAACCGGGACTGACGGAGAAAACCCAATAGCGTAAAACAGCTTTCGCTTTCATGATCCATGCCGCAAGCCAAGTGAGCAGCCAGGATTATCTGTAGTAAAAACCCTAGTGATCACAATACAAAAGCATGTAGAAAGGAAATTTTATGCCCCGCATAAAATGTAATCCATTGACAAACGAAACCGAGAGGAAGGGTTCGGAATCTTGTGAATTTTCCGGCGAACTCCGGGTAAAAAGGCCGCCGTTACGGAAATATATCCGGAAGGAAGGAGCGCCGGGCCAGCAAAGAATGGTGGTTCAGGTGGTCGAACAGAAGCCCGCCGCGGAGATTTCCATTGCATCGCTGAGGAAGAAATTTGGATTATCCGAGTCTAAAATCAGAAGGGTCATCCGGGATGCTGAAAAACTGGGCAAGATCAAAAGGGCTGTGAACGGGTCGTATGCGTGGGCATTGACACCGCCCGCACCGTTGCTATAATAAAAGCCCATCGGATCGGAAACCGCGGGAATGACGATTTGAAAAAGGGGCAGCCATGATACCAGACGAGCCGGGTGGACTGACCGAACCGGGCGCGGGCATAGACCAGGAGATTCGGGAACCGAAGATGTACAGGGTGATCCTGCACAACGACGATTACACGACGATGGACTTCGTCGTTGAGGTGCTCATGGCGATCTTCCACAAACCGGCGGCGGATGCCACTCGGATCATGATCGACGTCCACAAGAGGGGAAAAGGGGTCTGCGGCGTCTATACCCACGACATCGCGGCGACCCGGGTGATGCTGGTTCATCAACTGGCCAGGAAACGCGAATTCCCGCTGAAATGTTCCCTGGAAGAGGCTTGACGGCCGAAGCCGTCCCCGCTCAACGGATCGATGTCCGATAGGTTGCGAGAAGATCCATTATGAAGATCAGTGAAAACCTCAACCGGATCATCATGGCGGCGTACGCCGAGGCGAACGTTCGCCGGCATGAATTCATCACGCCCGAACACCTCCTGTACGCCTGTCTATTTTTCGACGAGGGGAAGGAGATCGTCGTCCATTGCGGCGGCGATCCGACGCGTCTGAAGGAGGTCCTCGAAAAACACCTCGACGTGGCCGACACGGCGACGCCGACGGTGAACCGGGCGGTCCAGTCCCTTGGTTTTCAGAGCGTTCTCGAACGGGCCGCCTGGCACGGCGCCACCGCCCAGAAGGAGACGCTGGATCTTGGGGATATCCTCGTTTCTCTGCTGGAAGAAAAGGAATCCCACGCCTCTTTTTTTCTCCAGCGGGAGGGGATCACCCGGCTGGTCCTTTTGAACTACATTTCCCATGGAATTTCGGTTTTTTCGGAAGAATCCGGGAATCGGAAACCGGATGCGGGCACGGGGGAGGGAGAGGCCGTCCGCGGAGACAAGGAGGAACCGAACAAATTTCTCCGCGCTTATACGACGGAACTGACCGCCCGGGCGAAGTCCGGCGAGATGGACCCGCTCATCGGCCGGGATGAGATCCTCTCCCGGACGATCCAGGTCCTCTGCCGCCGTTTCAAGAACAACCCGGTTCACGTCGGCGAGCCCGGGGTCGGAAAAACCGCAATCACCGAAGGTCTCGCGCAGCTAGTTGCCGCGGGAAAGGTTCCCGCCAAACTCCGGGATGTGAAGATCTACTCCCTCGACATGGGGGCGGTTCTTGCGGGCACCCGCTTCCGCGGCGACTTCGAGGAACGGATGAAGCGGGTCCTCGCGGAACTCCAGAAACAGGAAAGGGCAATCCTCTTTATCGACGAGATCCACAACATCGTCGGCGCGGGGGCCGTCTCGGGCGGATCGATGGACGCCTCCAACATCCTGAAGCCCGCCCTCGTCTCGGGGAAACTCCGCTGCATCGGTTCGACAACCTACGACGAATACCGGAAATTCTTCGAGAAGGACGGCGCCCTCTCGCGCCGTTTCCAGAAGATCGAAGTTCCGGAACCCTCGGTCGAGGACACCGTCCGGATTCTGGACGGGCTCCGCGAGCGGTATGAAACCTACCACCGGGTCGCTTACACGGAGGAAGGGCTCCGGGCGGCCGCCGAACTCTCCGGCCGGTACATCAGCGACCGGCGTCTTCCCGACAAGGCGATCGACGTGATCGACGAGGCGGGCTCGTTTGCCTCCATGAGTCGCGTTGAGAGCGATGCGGAGGCGGATGCGGCGGTCATCGGGGCGAGGGAGATCGAGCGCGTCGTCGCCCGGATCGCCCGGATTCCGGAGAAAAGCGTCTCCACCTCGGAGGTCGGAAAACTCCAGGAACTGGAGACGGAACTGAAGGCCCGGATCTTCGGGCAGACGGAAGCCGTGGAGCGGGTCGTGGAGGCGGTCAAACGGTC
>DIKL01000010.1:25532-25676 GCA_002424545.1 Syntrophaceae bacterium UBA5619 | reverse complement strand
CGGCCCGACCGGTGTCGGCAAGACGGAATTGGCGCGACGGCTTGCCGAAACGCTCGGTGTCCCGCTGCTGCGCTATGACATGAGCGAATACCAGGAGAGGCACTCCGTGGCGAAGTTCGTCGGCGCGCCTCCGGGCTATGTCGG
>DIKL01000010.1:456-25488 GCA_002424545.1 Syntrophaceae bacterium UBA5619 | reverse complement strand
TGCTGCTGGACGAGATCGAAAAGGCGCACGCGGACATCTTCAATGCGCTTCTCCAGGTGATGGACTACGCGACGCTGACCGACAACAACGGCAAGAAGGCGGATTTCCGGAACGTGATCCTGCTGATGACCTCCAACGCGGGCGCCCGGGAGATCGGCCGGCAGACGATTGGCTTTGAAGGACTTCCCATCCAGCGGGACGCCGTTTTCAAGGCGCTGGAGCGGATTTTTTCCCCCGAATTCCGGAACCGGCTCGACGGCGTCGTGAACTTCCAGGGCCTCACCGAAGAGGTTGTTTTGAAGATCGTGAAGCGGGCCGTCGCCGACTTTGCCGCGCAGCTCGTCGGGAAGAAGGTTCTGCTCACGGTGACCGAAGGGTGCTTTGCCTGGCTGGCCCGGAAGGGCTATTCCCCCGAGTTCGGCGCGCGCGAGATCGCCCGGCTCGTGCAGGACAAGGTGAAGCGATTCTTCGTGGACGAGGTGCTTTTCGGCAGCCTCCGCGAGGGCGGCGAAGCCCTGGCCGACATCGAAAACGACGACGTCGTCGTCCGGGTCACCCATGCCGGTCTATCGACTCCCTGAGGCGGTTCTTTTTCCTCCCGTCGAACACGCCGCAAAAAGCGGGCTCCTGGCCGTCGGCGGCGACCTCTCGCCGGAACGCCTTCTTGCCGCCTATCGCGAAGGGATCTTCCCCTGGTACGGCGCCGGCGAACCGATCCTCTGGTGGTCGCCGGACCCGCGCTTTGTTCTTTTTCCCGATGAACTGCACGTGTCGCGCAGCATGCGGCAGTTCCTGAAAAAGAGGGTCGTCCGGATCACGTTCGACCGGGCCTTTCGGGAGGTGATTTCCGCTTGCCGCAAGCCCCGCCCCGGGCAGGACGGCACCTGGATCACGCGGGAGATGTTGGAGGCCTACTGCGCCCTTCACGACCTCGGATATGCGCACTCCGTCGAGGTCTGGCAGGGAGAGAGTCTTGTCGGCGGCCTCTATGGCCTTTCCCTCGGCCGCGCCTTCTTCGGCGAGTCGATGTTCTCCGCGATCCCGAACGCCTCCAAGGCGGCGCTGGTCACGTTGGTGGAACATCTCCGGAAGCGCGGCTTCGATTTGATCGACTGCCAGGTCGAGACCGACCATCTCGCCGGATTGGGCGCCCGCCCGATTCCCCGCCGCACGTTTTGCTCCCTTTTGTGGCGATCGCTCCATCACGCAACCCTTTGTGGAAACTGGGGGGGTAAACTCAGGGACGGGGTGGAAAAACAGTCGGGATGACGCTATTCTCAAAATCAGAAGGGAGTCTCGTCGAATATAAGGTTATTTTAGACTCGTTGTTCTCGATTTCTTTTCGAGTTGGGGGCGGGGAGCGCCGTTTGAACGGTTCTTACGGCCATGGTTCACAACAAATCCCGTCTTTCCCGGTCTCTTTTGCCCGGTACATGAGCTGATCCGTCCGGTGAACGAAGGCCATCATCTCTTCCTCTGCCTTGTATTGCGCAAGGCCAATGCTCACCGTCATATGGATGTCCTGACCCGGCGCCGGGCAGAAAGTCTCCTTTTTGAACTCCGTCCGGATTCTTTCCGCTATAACGGCGCCATGCGCGACCGTGGTCATGGGCAGAAGGAAGGTGAATTCTTCACCGCCGTAGCGATAGGCCGAATCCGTTTTGCGCAGACATCTTTTAGCCGCCTGGCCGAGTCGTCGCAAGACCTTGTCTCCCTCGACATGGCCGTACGAGTCATTGAATGCCTTGAAATCGTCGAGATCAAGCAAAAGGAGGGTTAAAGGCTGGCGGTAGCGGTTCGACCGGTCTAATTCCATTCTCAATTGAAAGAAGAATTGCCGCGAATTGTAGAGCTGGGTGAGATCGTCGACGATACTGAGCTCGTGATATCGCTGTTCGCTCTCTTTCAGCTCCCGCTGCGCCTTCTTGAGGTCGGCATAAAGCTGCGCATTGGCGATGGCCCCGGAAATCTGCGCCGCGATTCTCTCCGCCAGCCGGAGGTCTCTCTCCTCATAGGCTTCCGGTTTTTTCGTCCAGAAATGCAGGGTGCCGATCACCTCGTCCCCGTGGAGCAACGGAACGCTCAGCAGGGAGCACAACCCCGCCTTTGCGTGTGAGATACGGCCGACGGTGGGGAAGCGGACGGCCCGCTCCTCGACGCTCGCCGCCTGCATGATCACGCCGGATCGGGTGCTCAGGATCATCTCGTCGGTTGACCCCGATAGCGATTTAGATTCCCCCGGTCTGCTCCCGGGGATATCCACCCCGGAAACATAGACGCAACGGCATTTATTCTCTCGAGCGTTGTTCAGGTTCACGACCAGCCTGTCATGGGGGATCAGCAGATTGGACTTGTCGGCGAATCGTTGGTACACCTCTTCGATGACCAGGGTGGAACTGACCATTTTTCCGATTTCCGCAATGACCGCCATTTCTCGGGCCAGCCGCTCGGCACGTTCCTGGTTTCGGCGGAGCTCCTCTTCGATCCGCTTGCGTTCGGAGATGTCGCGGAAAATTCCAAAGACATGGGTCTCGCCCCGGTATTGGACGGGCACGCCGGTGGACTCAACCTGCAAGACCTGTCCATCCAGGGCCAACAACCGGTGTTCCCGCAGAGATGCGATCCATCCTTCATTCACCGTTTTTTTGATCCGTTCGGCCGACAGGGGGCGGTCGTCGGGATGAACCAGGTCCAGGTATCGTTTCCCGATCAAATCTTCCGGACGATTCGCCCGAAACAGTTTGATCGCGGCCGGGTTCGCGAAGATGATCATTTCTTTGCGACGGAAGAGAATGGCATCGCTCGAGGCTTCAAAGATTCTGCGGTATCTTTCTTCGCTGTCCCTCAGTTCCTCCTCCATCCGCTTACGGTCGGTGATTTCCCGGCCCACGCCTACAATCCCGATCCGGTTTCCTTGCCTGTCGAGCAAAGGCACTTTGGTCGCCAGGTTCCACCGTGTGATCTTGCCATTCACGGTCTCCAGAGGCTCCTCGCGGTTCATCAGCGGGATGCCGGTCCTGAGGATCTCCTGCTCATCGTCATGAAATCGTTGCGCAAGCTCCGGCGGCAGAAAGTCAAAATCCGACTTGCCCACGAGCTCGGTCATACGGTTCTTACCCATGCGGCGAACCATCGCTTCATTGCAGATGATGAATCGGCCTTCGGAGTCTTTGGCATAGATGCGGTCGGGCAAGTTATCGATCAGGCTTTTCAGGAGATTGCGCTCATTTTCCAGCGCCTCCTCCATCTTCTTTCGTTCGGTGACATTTCGGACAATGCCTCGAAATCCGGTCGGCTTTCGCCCCGGTTCCGCAATCAGCGATACCGAATCCTCATTGTACACCCGAGCGCCGTCCTTTCGAATCATCTCCGACTCGAACTTTGCGGGGATTCCGGTTACATAGACCTCGTGAAAAGCCCCAAAAACCTTCTTTGCATTTTCGGCGTCCATGTATGCCCGGTAGTTCAAGCCTGCCATTTCTTCCCTGGAGTAACCAAGCAGGCGGCAAAGGGGGGAGTTGAAAAATGTGAAATTGCCGGCCAGATCGGTTTCGTAGTATCCTTCTTCAATGTTTTCGAGGATATTTCGATATTTTCCCGCGGAGTTGCGAAGTTCTTCCTCCACCCGCTCACAGTCCGCGATATCGCGCAACGCCTCCTCGGCCTTTCTTCCGTCGGCTTCGGATTGTTCCAGTTCCTGGATTTTCCGCCTCAGGGAGATCAGTTCTTCGATTAAAGATTGCTTGGTCCTGGATGAATCTTTCATCGTGTCCCCCCCCACGTCGTGAGAAACAATGCAGACGGATAGAAAAATGAAAAGTTCATTTGATGTGTCCAAACTCATTGGATAAATGTCACGCATCTCCGGGAATGTCAACTCAAAATAGGGCTGATCTATTCCAGATACTGGTTGACAGGCCGGACGGTTCTTCGTATTCTGCCCGGCGGTTCAACAAGGCGTTTTTCCATCCATACGCCGACGGCATTTCGGTACGGAATATCATCTTCTCAGGAGGGATACATGGAACGTTCTCTGGTTTTGGTCAAACCCGACGGGGTTCAACGCGGTCTGGTGGGCGAGGTGATCTCGCGCCTGGAACGGCGCGGACTGCTTCTGGCGGGGGCGAAGTTCATGCGGGTCAGCCGATCGCTGGCCGAAGAGCACTACGCGATTCATAAGGGCAAGCCGTTCTATGACGGTCTGATTGCCTACATCACGTCCGCCCCGGTGATGGCGATGGTCTGGGAAGGTCCCCATGCGGTCGCCGCGATCCGCCAGACGATGGGCGCGACCCGGCCGCTGGAGGCCGCGCCGGGAACGATCCGTCACGATTTTGCGCTGGAAGTGGGCCGCAACCTGACCCACGCTTCGGACAGCCCGGAAAACGGCGGGAAGGAAGTGGCGCTGTGGTTCAAACCGGAGGAGCTGGTCCACTGGAGTCGAGCCGTGGATCCGTGGATTTTCGAGGGAAAGGAGTAGGGGAGCCGATGCAAACCGAGGAGATTCTGGCGAAAGATTTGAATGCGGAGAAATGGATCCGGGAGAAGGTCCGGGAATTGCGGAAAAAGGTCGGGGACGGTCTGGCCATCAACGCGCTGTCCGGCGGGGTGGACTCGTCGGTCGTCACCGCCCTCGGACACCGGGCCCTGGGGGATCGTCTGAAAACCTGCTTCATCGACAACGGCCTCATGCGGCAGGGCGAACCGCAGCGGGTTGCGGCCCTCTTCCGGCAGATCGGCGTGACCGTTGAAATCATTCCGGCCCGGAAGGCCTTCTTTGCCGCCCTCAAGGGCATCACCGATCCGGAGGAAAAACGGGAAGCCATCACCCAGACCTTCTATAAAAACGTGTTTCGCGACATCGTTCTCGAGAGCGGCGCCAAATACCTGCTGCAGGGAACGATCCTCACCGACGTGGATGAAACGGTGGCGGGGATCAAACGGCAGCACAACGTCTTCGCGCAGTTGGGCATCGATCCCCAGAAGGCCTTCGGATACAGGATTCTGGAACCCCTGATCCGGTTTCGCAAGGACGGCGTGAGAAAGCTGGGACAGGCCCTGGGGCTGCCGGAAGCGGCCTTTATGAGACCCCCTTTCCCGGGCCCGGCCCTTGCCGCGCGGGTGATCGGCGAGGTGACTCCGGCCAGGATCGCGATGGTCCGGAAGGCCACCGCCATCGCCGAAAAATGGCTGGTCCACTCGGGCGCCTTTCAGTACCTCGCCATTCTGCACGAGGATCGTGTCACCGGAATGAAGGGGGGCAAAAGGGTTTTCGGAAACCAGATCGAGATCCGCTGCTGGGACAGCCTGGATGCCCGCACGGCGACCCCGACGAGACTCCCCTTCGAGACCCTGGAAAAAATGGCCGACGGAATCATTCATGCCATTCCGGAAGTCGTCAGCGTAACCTACAACATCACCTCGAAACCGCCGTCCACGATCGAGGCCATATGAGGGTGGGTCCGGCGGCATCATGGCGGGCGATTGCGGCGGTGATTCTGCTGGCACTGCCCGCCGCGGTTTTTGCCGCCGGGCGGTCGTCCCAGGACAATGCTCTGCTGGCCGCCCGGGATGCCTTTGTCTCCGGCGACGGATTCAAGCTGGCCGGATATGTGGAAAAAGTCCGAGGGCATGCACTCGAATCCTATGTGGCCTTCTGGGGATTGAAGCTGCGCCTGGAGCAGGCCTCTCCGCAAGAATTGCGGGATTTTCTCTCCCGGAACGAAGGGACCGTTCTGGCCGAGCAGTTGCGCCGGGACTGGCTTTTTGTTTTGGGGAAAAAAGGGCAATGGGATCTGTTTGGGGAGGAGGTTGCCGCGCTCGTCAAAGAGGCGGATTCCGACCTGGCCGGGTATGCGCTACAGGAACGGTGGCGGCGGCAGGATCCATCCGTATTTGCCGAGATGAAATCCCTCTGGAAAACGCCGCGCAGGCTGCCCGAAGGCTGTATGCCGGTGGTCGAGGCGATGCTGCTATCCGGCGAGCTCACGACGCGGGATCTGCACGACCGCTTCCGATTGCTCGTCCGGGCCAATCTCATGGCCGAAGCCCGGCAGGTCGGGGAACGTCTGTCCGTGGACCAAGCCCCTTCCGCGATTCAGCTCGACGTCGCCGCCGTGTCGCCGGCCGGATTTCTGGAGCGGGCCGGGGACAGGCTGGAAGCGGCGCCGGAGCGGGAGCTGGCGATCGTCGCGCTCGCCTGTCTGGCCCGGACCGATTTGCAACGCGCCGTCGGGTTCTGGAACGGCGGATTGCGGGAACGGTTTCCACCGGAAGATCAGCGATATATCTGGGCGATATTCGCCACCCACGGCGCCCGCCGTCATCTCCCGGAGGCCGTGGATTGGTTCACGAAAGCCGGAGAAACCCAGTTGACCGATGAGCAGGCGGCCTGGCGTGTCCGGATCGCGCTCCGGCAGGAAAACTGGCCGGAAGTGAAAAACGCGATCGAGCGGATGTCGCCGGCGGAACGCGACCGGTCGTCCTGGATCTACTGGCTCGGCCGCTCGCTCTTCGCGCTCGGGAACCGGGAAGCGGGACGGGCGCTTTTCGGGCGGATCGCGGGCGAACACCATTTTTACGGTCGGCTTGCCGCGGAGGAGTTGGAGATGCCGTTGAAGCTCCCGCCGAAGGCGGCGGCGCCGACCCGGGGAGAGATGGCCGAGGTCGCCGGCCGGGCCGGCATGAAGCGGGCGCTGGCGCTTTTTCGGCTCGATCTGCGGAAGGAGGCCGTGGCCGAATGGTTGTGGACCGTCCGCTCCATGGACGACCGGCTTCTGCTGGCCGCCGCCGAGCTGGCCAGACGAAACCGGATTTGGGACCGGGCCATCAACACGGCCGACCGAACCGTCGGCGAGCACGACTTTGCGCTGCGCTATCTCGTTCCCTACCGCGATCTGCTCTCCAGTCATGCCCGCCGCCGAAACCTGGAGGAGCCGCTGCTCTTCGGGCTGGTTCGCCAGGAGAGCCGTTTCATTGCCGATGCCCGGTCTTCGGCGGGCGCCTTGGGACTCATGCAGTTGATGCCGGAAACGGCGCGCCTCGTCGCGCGAAAAATGGGCCTGAAGGGTTTTCATCCGTCCCGTTTGATCCGACCGGAGATGAACGCCGCGCTCGGCGCCTGCTATCTGCGGAATGTCCTCGACGGGTTTCAGGGGAACCCGGTGCTTGCGGCCGCCGCTTACAATGCCGGCCCGGGCCGCGCGCGCAAATGGCGCGATACGAGATCGATCGAGGGCGCGATTTACATCGAGTCGATCCCGTTTGCCGAAACGCGTCAGTATGTCAAGAAGGTGATGACGAACGCCGTCTATTATGAGGCGTTGTCGGGCGAAGAGCCGCGTTCCTTGAAGTCCCGCCTGGGGAGGATCGAAGGCGGACCGGAGCTGAAGAACGGAACGGAAGAATAGTCGGCGTCATCCCGCTTGCCTCTTCCCATGGAGGCTTCGGACGCACGGCACAGCCATTCTCAGGAGTCAGGAGGTTGATCGATATGGCAAAAACGACCGAACAAAAGATATTGCGGGCGCTCAGAGATTTCGACACCCCGTCCATCACCAACGTGGTGGCCACCTATCCGTCGAATCCCCTCTGCCTGGGACTCTACAATCCCTGGACCGAGAACTGGTACACCGACCAGACGATTCGCTGCATGTACCCAGAGCTCGGGCGAATCGCGGGTTACGCGGTGACCTGCGTGTACGGCTTGCCCGATCCGGGCTTCAAGCGGCTCACCTTCATGGATGTCATTGATGCGCTCGACGCCTCCCCGAAGCCGACCATCCTGGTTCTGCAACAGAAGTTTCCGCCCGGGATCGCGGGCAAGGTCGGATTGTCGGGCGGCAACATGACCACGGCGATGAAGGCCGTGGGTTGTCTGGGGGTGATCTCCAACGGCCCTTCGCGCGACATCGACGAGATCCGTCCGATGAAATTCCAGTATATGCTGAGCGGCATATGCGCCGGGCACGGCGAGATGGCGGTATATGCGGTGAACGTTCCCGTATCGGTGGGCGGAATGGACGTATGCCCGGGTGAAATCGTGCACATGGACGAGAACGGGGCGGTCAAGTTCCCCGCGGATAAGATGGGAGCGATCCTGAAAAACGTTCGGGCGCTGCAGAAGGAAGAAGCCGAGCGCATGGGCCGGCTGCGGAATGCCCGGTCGGCCGCCGAAGTCCGGGCCGTCTTCGCCGGTCAGTCCTACGCGAAGAAATAGCGGTTTGACGGACCGATGTCGGATGCGTTCGTGAAGAACGAGAGATCCTCCGGGTCCTCCCCGAAATCGAGAGGGGATGCTCACGGGTGATCGAAGAGATACCCGATGGAGCGGAGGCTGCGGAAATAGACCGGGCTCTGGGGGTCCTCCTCGAAGTACTTCCGCAGCCGGACGAGGAAAATGTCCACGGTCCGCGTCGTCGTTATGCCGGTGTACCCCCATCCCACCTCCAGAAGGGTTTTCCGGGTCAGAGGCTTCCCCCGGTTGGCGATGAAGAGTTTGAGCAGCCGGACCTCCTGCTCGGTCAGATGGAGCATTCCCTGTCGGGTTTGAGCCGTCATCGTGGTAAAATCGATGGTATTGTCGCCGAAGGCGTAGCGGTTCACCTCCGCCGGGGCCGAAGCGCCGACGACGGAAGGCTCGTGACCCCAGAGGGAGCGGGTCAGCAGGCGTTCAACCCTCAGCATGAATTCCGCCAGATTGAAAGGCTTGGCGAGATAGTCGTCGACGCCGCAGGAAAAGCCTTTGATCCGATCGTCGGGAGCCCCCTTGGCCGAAAGAATCAGAACGGGAAGCCGCTCATCCCGCAGGCGGATATGGCGCAGCACGGAGATGCCGTCCAGCCCGGGAAGCATGATGTCCAGAACGATCAGGTTCGGATTCCACTCTTTCCACATCCGGAGGCCTTCGGTCCCGCTGTCGGCAATGGCCGCCTCATAACCCTGCAGCGTGAGATTCAGCTTCAGCCCCTCTGCGATATGGGCGTCATCCTCGACGATCAGGATACGCCTTTTTTCATTCTGTTTCATTGTTGCCCCCTTCCGTCACCCCTCCGGGGAGGATCAGCGTCAATACGGATCCCTTCCCCGTCCCTTCACTGTCGGCAACCATTTTCCCCCGATGAAGCCGGGCGATCTGTTGGACAAGATAGAGTCCGATCCCGCTCCCCCCCACGGGGCTTGGACCTTCATGAGAGGCCTGATAGAATTTGCGGAAGATTCGCCTGCGCTCCGCCTGGGCGATGCCGATGCCGTTGTCCTTGAAGTGAATCAGCAGAGACTTCTCCTTCCGTTCAAAGGTGATGTCGATCCGCGGTTTCTCGGAGACATTGTATTTGATGGCGTTCGTCAGGATATTCATGAGGAGCATCTCGAAGAGGGAGGTGATCACGGGATAAAAGAGAGGACCTCCGGACGGCGTTGCCACGCGAATCTCGCAGTCGTGGAAGATATGGCGGTTGTCGCTGATGAATCGCTGGATCGTCTCGGGAAGATCGACCCTTGTGGGAGCCCCCTCCTGGAGCCGTCTTTCGATCCGGGCGAGGTTCAGAATGCTGTTGATGTTGGCGGAAAGGCGCTCCACGTCCTGAAGCATGAACCCGATGTATTTGAGCCGTTCCTCCCGGGGCAGGTCGTGTTTCGTGAACGTCTCGAGATAGAGTTTCAGCGACGTCACGGGGGTCTTGAGCTCGTGGGTGAAATTGTTGATGAAGGTATGCTGGAGGCGGTAGAGCTGCAGCGTCTTTAGATTGTAGATGAAGATGATCAGGATTCCCACCAGGATGACGCCGACCAGCAGCGACAGGATGAGGATGACCACCCAGGTCCGGGCCTCGAAAAATTGATTTGCGTCGAGCTGGTAGCGCCGGATCACCGAATTCAGGTTTTCGCTGACGCCAATGTACCAATAAATGTAGAGAAAAAGCGAGATCGCCAGCGCAACCGTGGAGAGGACAAAGATAAAAACCGGATGGATGAACCATTTCGCCTGTTTCATCTGAAACCTTTCCTTCCGCTTTTGAATCCGCCCATGAGCGCATTTTCCGCGGCAAGCCGTTGGGGTTGCGGGTAAAAACGACGGGATTTTCCCCTCTTCAATTGTAAAAATATTGTAAAACAACAACTTGCCGCTTCACAATCCCCTAAAGATCGTTTAGCCTGTTTCCGACAGCCCAAATAGCCCTCGTGAAAAGGAGAACCGCATATTGGAAAAAAATCAACCAGTCCACCCCCTGGGCAACCGCGCCCGCGTCCTGCTTACCGGCGTCTTCGGACCTTACGCCCGGGATGACGAATACGGGAGCCGCAGGATCAACCCGATGGAACTCTACCAGAACCAGGTCACCCGCGTCCAGGGGGGATTCTCCCTGCGGATGTTTCATCGCTCCTTCGGATTGATGATGATCCAGAACAACCTGGACGCCCCCTGCACCCTGCTCGATTTTCCCACCCTGGAGGGGTTCACGGCGGAAATTACGGACAACCGATACGACATCATCGGGATCGGCGCCATCGTCCCGAACATCGGCAAGGTCCGGGAGATGTGTCGGCTGATCCGGCGGCATCAGCCGGGCGCGACGATCGTCATCGGCGGCCACATCAGCAACAAGGAAGGTCTCCGCGAGCTGATCGACGCGGACCATATCGTGCGCGGGGAGGGGATCCGCTGGTTTCAGCGCTACCTGGGTCAGGACGACCACGGGCCGATCAAGCACCCCCTCGCGATCTCGGGCTTCGGCGGGAGGACGATGGGGATCGACCTCGGCAACCGTCCCGGCGGCACGGCGGCGATTCTGATTCCGTCGGTCGGCTGCCCGGTGGGCTGCAATTTTTGCTCCACCTCCGCCCTCTTCGGCGGGAAGGGAAAATTCGTCAATTTCTTCGAAACCGGCGATGAACTCTTTGTCGCCATGTGCGAGATGGAGAAAAAACTCAAGGTGAAGTCCTTTTTCACGTTGGATGAAAATTTTCTCCTCCACAAGAAGCGGGCGCTCCGGCTCCTGGAACTGATGGAGGCCAATGGAAAAAGCTGGGCCATCTATGTCTTCAGCTCGGCGCGCGTTCTGCAGTCCTATACGATCGATCAACTGGTCCGGCTGGGGATCGGTTGGGTCTGGATGGGGCTGGAAGGGGAGGAGAGCGCCTACAACAAACTGAACGGCGTGGATACGCGGGCGTTTGTTACCCTTCTGCAGGATCACGGGATCCGCGTATTGGGTTCATCGATCATCGGCCTCGAAGACCACCGGCCGGAGAATATGGATGCCGTCATCGATTACGCCGTCAGCCATGAGACGGTCTTCCACCAGTTCATGCTCTACACGCCTATTCCGGGCACGCCGCTGTACGAAAAACACCGACAGGAGGGGTCGCTTCTGCCGGAGACGGAATTTCCCGCCGCCGACGCCCATGGGCAGTACCGCTTCAATTACCGCCACCCGCATATCCATGACGGTCAAGAGGAAAAATATCTTCTGGACGCCTTCGGGCGGGACTTTGCGGTGAACGGTCCCAGCCTGCTCCGGATGATTCGGGTGCTGTTGAACGGTTGGCGGATGTACCGGGACGATCCCCGCCCGCGCGTCCGGAACCGGGTCGCCTGGGAGGCGGTCCCGTTGCGATCGATCTATGCCGGCGCCGTCTGGGCGATGCGGAAGTGGTATCGAAGCGAACCGCGGCTGGCCGAAAAAGCGGACCGCTTGCTGAAGGATATCTACGCGGACTTCGGCTGGAAAACGCGCATTGCCGCGCAACCTCTCGGATGGTTTGCCTGGTTCATGCTGAAGCGCGAAGAGGCGCGGCTTGCCGCGGGCTGGATGTATGAACCCCGTTCCTTCGTTGAGAAAAACGAGGCAGCCCGGGCGCTGGAGAAAAAGCATCTCGCCGGATTCAAACCGGAAAAGAGACGCATTCCGGCGGTTGCCGGGGAACCGGTGACGACCTTCGGAAAATAACCCGAAAAGAATCAAGCGAATCAAAATTTTGCCTTGCCACAACCCGTAACCATGGCTGGGAGCGAGGCCGGTCATGTCACCGGCAATCCATGTCCGGGCAATGTCAGGCGTTTTGTGTCAGGGATCAGAGTGATCCATTGACACCGAAGGTCGTTCTGCGTATAGTCAAAACCGTATAGATGACCCCCGCAGCAAGTCGACGGGTATCCGTGGTGTCCCGAAAGGGAAATGGAGGTGGAGAGATGACGCCGCACATCAGCAAGATACTGTACGCAACCGATCTCAGCAAGAACTCCGTCTACGCTTTTTATCACGCGGTGGACATGGCCAAGAAGTATGAGGCGGAGATTTGCATGCTCCATGTCGTCGAAACCATCTCTGCCAGCGCCTATGGAAGCCGCACGGACAAACTGTACCGGGACCAGCATGAAGCCGCCGCCGCCGTCATCCGAAACCGCATCCGGAAGTTCTGCGACCAGGTGGAAAAAAATATGAATTTGACCTGCGTAACCCTCATCGCCAAAATTCTCGTGGAGACCGGCGATCCCGCCCAGGAGATCCTGAAGGCGGCGGGGCAGGAGGGTTGCGATTTGATGGTCCTGGGAAAACACGGGAAAGGTTTCGTGGAGAAGGCATTCCTGGGCAGCGTATCGCGGTCCGTGATGGATCTGGCGAAAATACCGGTTTTGTTCATCCCGATGCCCACGGAAGAAATTTCGGTTTGGGATGAAATTTAGCATCTGCCGGAGTGCGGAAGATCGTTTTCCCGGCTTCCGTCCGCTTGAGGCGGGCGCCGGTCCGTGATGACCTCATGGCAATCCGTCCGACGAAAATGACCGTCGCGCCATACCGCTCCGAAAAGAAATCATCGCGCCTTCGGACGCCGCTGGCTTTCGGGATGCTGCTCTCCCTGCTCCTTCTGCTCGGCGGGGGGTGTCGTCCGGCTCTGTTCGGCAAAGCCGACTGCGTCCCTGGTTTTCCCGACCGCGACGGCTGGTACGGAGGCGACGGCGCCTATTCCATTTTGCTGGATTACGGACGGACGCTATGGCTCTTCGGGGATACCTTCGTCTCCGCTGAAGAGGGCAGGCAAAACAGGGTGGATATGGATCTCGTGTTGGGGACGACCCTGGCGATCTCAACCTGCGGCGCGACGGGGGAATTCAACATCCGCTACTTCCTGAAGAAAAAGCAGGGCCGATTCGTCTCTTTTTTTGGCGATCCGGAGTGGATGTGGCCGCAGGACCCGTTCACGGTGGATGACAGGCTCTATGTCCCGCTGGTCGTCATTGAAGCGGATCCGAAAATAGAGGGCCCGTTCAAATTCAGAATCGCCGGTCACAGGATCGCGATGATCCGGAATCATCACGGCCGGGATCCGGGTGACTGGTCCGTGGAATACCTGGATTGGTCGGCGGCCGTTCCTCCCGGTGTCGCCGCGCTGGCCGCGACATCCGTCGTCTACGGCAAGATGGTTTATTTCTATCCATTCTGCGTGCCCTCGGAGGAGGCCCCGGAGGTTCTGGGGAACATCCTGGTCCGTATTCCGACGGATCGGCTCCACGAGCCGGAGACGGCCATGGAGTATTATGCCAAGGATGATACCTGGCGAAAGGGTTTGGATCCGGCGAAGGCCAAAATCGTATTGGATTCCGGCGTTTCGGAGCTGAGCGTCCGATACCACGAACGGCGCAAGCGCTGGATCGCCGTTTATCTGTCCACGGACAACAGAGGGGACCGGATGCTGTATCGATCCGCGGAAAGACCGGAGGGTCCCTGGTCCGACCCGAAGGCTTTGATCACGGCGATCCCGGAAGTGAACCCGGGAACCCCCAAATATCATGAAGGCAATTTCTGTTACGCCGGAAAAGAACACATTCAGTTTGCCAAGGAAGAAAAGCTGGTGACGACCTATGTCTGCAATTCGCTGGATGATATCCAGCAGAGGGTCAGTTTTATCCGCAACCATCTTTTTCTGTATCGTCCCATCGTGAATGTCGCGCCCTATTGACGCGTCGGCTTCCGATCGGGATGCCTCCCCCGTTTTTCAACAATCGAATCCGGAGATCATCGTACCGGCGGGCATCGTTCCCTTGACGCTTGAGGATCGGGTGCATATCTTGTTGTCGAAGGTTTGCGACCGGGGTGCAAACGGGCAATCCGAATCGATGGCCGTTCCTCCCGGTGATTCCGTAGAACAGGAGTCGAACATGGATTACATCAAAATCAGATTCGTGGACAGTCCGGAAGGCGTCGATTCCGAATTCCGGCGGAGCGTGGAGGAGATGGTGCGCGCGGCGCAGCCCCGGTTCACCCTGTCCCGGCAGCGGTGGCGGCCGCAGATCGACATCTATGAAACCGGGGAAGAGATCATCCTCCTGGCGGACATCGCCGGCGTCCCGCGGGAGGAGATTCAACTGGAGATCGGCCCCATGACGGTCAAACTCTCCGGCATCCGGGAGGGCGGAACACGGCGGGAAAACGGTCGCTACCGTCTCGCCGAGATTCCCTGCGGCCGATTCGAGCGGGTCATCGCGCTTCCCGTTGCGGTCGAAATCGAAACGGCCAGGGCTCTCTACCGGGACGGCATCCTGGAGATCCGTCTGGCCAGGCGCCCGCCGGACCGAGTTTACAAGATCCACATTCAAGGCAGATGATTCTGCTTGCGATATATTGGAGGTTCCCATGCCACAAAAACCGTCTGAAGAACTGAAGATTGCGAACATTCCGGATACCCTTCCGGTGTTGCCGATCTCGGGCGCCTTTGTCTTCCCGAAGATGCTCTTTCCGCTGGAGGTCTCGGGGGACTCGGCGATCAGCCTGATCGACAAGGCGATGGCCGGAGACCGCCTGATCGGACTGGCCATGCTCAAACCGTCCGAAGACCCGGCGGAAGGCCCGCACAAAATCGAGGATTTCTATGGCGTCGGCACGAGCGTCGTCATTCTCCGGATGGCCAAGACCGCCGACAGCAAGACCCAGCTCCTGCTTCAGGGGATCGGCCGGTTCCGCATCCTTGAACTGCTGGAGGGAGAACCCTATCTCGTTGCCCGCGTGGAGAATCTGGAGGAAAAGGAAACCAGAGACCTTGAAATCGAGGCGCTGATGGCGAACCTTGTCGGTCTTTTCGACCGGATCGTGAAGCTTTCGCCGTTCCTCCCCCAGGAGTTTGGGGCGATGGCCAAGACCGTGACCGAGCCGGGCGTCCTGGCCGACATCATCGCCTCCGTGATCAATGCCCCGCTCGAAGAGAAGCAAAAAGTCATCGAGATGCTCGACGTCAAGGGGCGCCTCCGCCATGTGACGCGCCTGGTCAACCACCAGGTGGAAATCCTCGAACTGGGCAGCAAGATCCAGAGCGAGGTCAAGGTCGACATGGACAAAAGCCAGCGGGAATATTACCTCCGCCAGCAGCTTGGCGTGATCCGCAAGGAGCTCGGCGAGACGGACGACGAGAAGGTCGAGATCGAGGAGTACCGCGAAAAAATCGAGAAGAAGGATCTCCCGGACGAGGCGAAGAAGGAGGCCGAGCGTGAGCTTGCCCGGCTCTCCAGAATGCACCCCTCATCGGCGGAATACACGGTCGCGGCGACCTATCTCGATTGGATGACCTCGCTGCCCTGGAAGGAGAAGACCGAGGACAACCTCGACATCAAAAAGGCGCGGCGTGTCCTGGACGAGGACCACTACGGCCTGGAAAAGGCGAAAAGACGGATCATCGAATACCTCGCCGTCCGCAAGCTGAAGCCCGATTCAAAAGGGCCGATCCTCTGCCTGGCCGGCCCCCCGGGGACGGGAAAGACGTCGCTCGGCCACTCCATCGGCCGCGCGCTGGGCCGCAAATTCATCCGCATCTCGCTGGGCGGCGTGCGCGACGAGGCGGAGATCCGCGGCCACCGGAGAACCTACGTCGGGGCTCTCCCCGGCCGGATCATCCAGGGGATGAGGCGGGCGGAATCGAACAATCCGGTTTTCATGCTCGACGAAATCGACAAGGTCGGGAGTGATTTCCGCGGAGATCCCTCATCCGCGCTGCTGGAGGTTCTGGATCCCGAGCAGAACTTCTGCTTCACGGACCACTATCTGGACGTTCCATTCGACCTGTCGCACGTGATGTTCATCACGACGGCGAATATCCTGGAAACGATTCCGCCGGCGCTTCGCGACCGGCTGGAGGTGATCGAGCTTCCCGGGTACACCCTCGACGAGAAGATCCGGATCGCCCGGCGTTATCTCATTCCGAGGCAAATCGAGGCGAACGGGTTGAAACCGGAACAGATCCGGATCGCGAAGAGCGCCATCGCCCGGATCGTTACCGGCTATACGCGGGAGGCGGGGGTGCGAAACCTTGAACGCGAACTGGCTTCACTCTGCCGCTGCGTGGCCAGCCAGATCGCCGAAGGGGCGATCGAAAAGGCAACGATCGCGGTGCGCGATCTTCACCGCATCCTCGGTCCCGTTCGGGTGACGGAGGAAGCGGATGCCCGCACGGCAAAGCCCGGGGTCGTCCGGGGGTTGGCCTGGACGCCGGTCGGCGGGGACATCCTCTTCGTCGAGGCGACCGCGATGAAGGGCAAGGGCGCCCTAACCCTGACGGGACAACTTGGAGACGTGATGAAGGAGTCGGCCACCGCGGCGCTCAGCTTCATCCGCGCGAACGCGGAGGAACTGGGGATCGCAAAGGATTTCTTCGAAGGGACGGACATCCACATCCATGTCCCGTCCGGCGCTATCCCGAAGGACGGGCCGTCGGCGGGGGTGACGATGCTGACCGCCCTGACCTCGCTGTTGACGAACCGGACGGTGAAGAGAGACCTCGCGATGACCGGGGAGATCACGCTGAGGGGGCTGGTCCTGCCGGTGGGAGGGATCAAGGAGAAGGTGCTTGCCGCCCATCGGGCCGGCGTCCGGACGATCATCCTGCCGAAATGGAACAGAAAGGATCTGGAAGAGGTCCCGGCCAAGGTCAAAAAGGAGATGACCTTCCACTTTGTGGACGAGATGCTGGAGGTTCTCCGGATCGCCTTGAACAAGGCGCCGGAGCCATCGGGATAGGGAGGATCTCCCGACCTTCCATGCCCCAAGGCATCGAGGATCGGGGCCCGTTCATTTTTGGCATTCTTTCGGCAATTATGTTATGAACGAAACATAACTTCCGGTTCCGTGACGCGGGAGCCGAATGAGGGGAGTCGTTCTTATGGCATTCGACGAAAACCGTCCGGACGGCGCTGGAAATATGACGGGATGGCGCTTTGGCGGGCTATTGACGAGGCCGTTTGCCGTTTTCGGAAGATCGGCGATCGCATGGGTCGGAAATATGGGCGCCTCGGCGATTTTCCTTCTTCTGGCGTTCCTGCGGATTTTCAAAGCCAAGCAACTGGCCAAGATCGTTCAGCAGATCTACTATATCGGGGCAAGGTCGACGATGATCATCCTGCTCGTCGGTTTTTTCACCGGCATGGTCCTGGGCCTTCAGTCCTATCACGCCCTGGTGAAATTCGGCGCGCAAGGGGCCCTGGGCACGCTGGTGGCCCTGACCCTGGTTCGGGAATTGGGACCGGTTCTCACGGCGATCATGATCGCGGCGCGGGCGGGTTCCGCAATCACCGCCGAGATCGGCATCCAGCGGATCTCCGAGCAGATCGACGCGCTGGACACCATGCGTATCGATCCGCTCCGCTATCTCATCAGCCCGAGAATCGCCGCTTCGATTATCAGCTTTCCGCTGCTGACCGCCCTGTTCGACATCATCGGCATTATCGGCGGCTATGTCTCCGGGGTGCTGCTGCTGGGCGCGAACGCCGGCACCTATATCTATCGTGTTCAGGCCAGCATGGACATGAAGGATGTCACCGACGGTTTCATCAAGGCGATTGTTTTTGCCGTCATCGTCTCCACGGTCTCCTGCTACCAGGGTTATTTTGCGCACATGCGTTCGGACAGCCATGGCGCAAAGGCCGTCGGGCTTTCCACGACCTCGTCCGTCGTGCTATCCTGCGTGCTGATTTTGGTGTCCGACTATGTTGTGACGTCCCTTCTCATCTGAGGATCACCATGGATGCGCCGTTGCCGTTGATTGAATTCAAGGATGTCACCAAGCGTTTCGACTCCCGGACCGTCCTGGATCGAATCAATCTGAAGATCTATGAGGGGCAGGTTACGACCATCATCGGCCTGAGCGGCTCGGGCAAAAGCGTGCTCCTCAAGCATATCATCGGCTTGATCAAGCCGGACGAGGGAACCATTCTCTTCCAGGGGAAACCGCTGTCCGACATGAACGAAAAAGAAAGCGCCGCCGGTCTCGCCCGGATCAGCTATATGTTTCAGGACAACGCCCTGTTCGACTCCATGACCGTCTATGACAATATCGCCCTCCCGCTCCGCGAAACGACCCACATGGGCAAGAACGAAATCGATCGCCGGGTGACGGCCAGAATCCAACAGACGGAACTGGAAGATGCGGCGCACAAATACCCTTCGGAAATCTCGGGGGGGATGCAAAAGCGTGCTGCGCTGGCCCGCGCTTTGGTGACCGATCCCCGAATCGTCCTCTTCGACGAACCCACGTCCGGCCAGGACCCTGTCCGAAAAAACGCCATCCTGGGGATGATCGCCCAGTATCAGAGGAAGTTCGGGTTTACCGCGATCCTGGTCAGCCATGAGATCCCGGACGTCTATTTTATCTCGAACCGCATCCTGGCCCTCTATGATAAATCGATCGTTTTTCAGGGTTCTCCGGAAGAGCTGGAGGAGTTCGATCATCCATTCAAGGATGAAGTCATTCGCAGTCTGGAGGGACTGCAGGTCGAATTGACCGGTTTCTATTCCAAAAGACAGTTCAAGGTGATGCATCACGCTCAGTTGGCGCGAAGAACCAACGGAGACACCTACTGTATCGTGGTTTTTTCCCTGGCGGGCTTGGATGCCATCCAGACGAGTTCGGGTTATGTCGTGACTCAGGAGGCCATACGAAACCTGAGCATGTATATCGACAAACACTTCGGCGCGATCGGGGGCTTTTCCACCCGCCTGCAGCAGAGTGAATTTGTCACGGTTCTTCCTAATTCGGATATGACGGAGGCGAAAAGCATCCTGGAAGATTTCATCCGGGATTTTCAGGAATGGGATATCGCCGACCGCCTGGCCATCGGTCGGAACCAGGCCGGCGTGGAAGGGTGCGCCGAATTCGTCATCCTGGCCGGCATTGCTCTGGGTGAGCCCGCTGCCGATGTCGCCTCCGTCGTCATTGCGGCGCAGTCGCAACAAGTCGAAATTGCCCGGGTTCGCTGTAACTCGAGGAGGTAGAAAATGAAAAAGTACACCATGGAAACGACGGTAGGCATCTTTCTGGTCATCGGGCTCGTCTGCATCGGGTACATGACGGTGAAATTGGGTCATGTCAACCTCTGGGGGGACAACACCTATCCGCTCCTTGCCCGTTTCACCACCGTCACGGGCCTGAGAACCGGCAGCCTGGTTTATATCTCGGGCATCGAGGTGGGACGGGTGGAAAAACTCGCGATGGACCAGGAAAAACAGAAGGCCCTGGTCGAGCTTCGCATCCGCAACGACATCAAGATTCATGACGACGCCATCGCCTCGATCAAAACGGAGGGGCTGATTGGCGATATGTACATCAGCGTCGATCCCGGCGGAGCGGGCGAACTCCTGAAGCCGGGGGGAACCATCACCGAAACGCAGCCGCCCGTGGACGTCACGGAGCTCGTCAGCAAGTATGCCTTTGGAGACGTGAAGAAAAAGTAGACGCTTCATCAAGCGGAGAGAGGATAGCCGTGAAAACACCGATCGTTGTATTGAGCATCGTCATATCCCTGTTGTTTTCCCTTCCGGCCTGGGCCGGCGCGCCGCAAGACGCGGTTCAGTCGAACGTCAACAAGGTGCTTGAGGTTTTGCGCGATCCGACGCTCAAAGCCGAGTCGGCCAAGGAGGCCAAGAAGGAAAAACTCCGACTGATCTATAACGTCATGTTCGATGATATCGAGCTCGGGAAACGGACCCTGGCCAGAAACTGGAACAGCCTGAACACGGCTCAGCGGCAGGAGTTCGTCAAGCTTTTCCGGCAGGTGCTGGAAAAGGCGTACGTCGATAAAATCCTGGACTATACGAACGAGAAAATTGTTTTTGACAAGGAGTCCATGCTTTCGGCAACCCAGGCCGAGGTGCAAACGAAAATCGTGACCGCCTCCAAGGAAATTCCGATCGCCTATCGAGTGATTGTGAAGGACGGTGCGTGGAAAGTATATGACATCGTCATCGAGAACGTGAGCCTGGTTCTGAATTATCGTACGCAATTCAACGAAATTCTGGAAAAAAACAAGCCGGAGAACCTGCTGGAAACCCTGCGCGAGAAGGTGAAGGGGCAATAGGGTGGACCATTTCCTGAAAGCTTTGTGGTTTCCGGCGTTGCTTTTGGCTTTTGCCGGCGCGGGTTGCGCCCACAACCCCGATTCCGTCGTCTCCCCGGCGCCGGCCGCGACATTGCTTTTGGTGAAGCAGGAGGCGCCTCTTTCCGGGGCCGTTTCGACCCAGCCGCCCTCTGCGGAGACGCCGGCCGGACCGGAAACCCCCAACGACGACGAATTCGGGGACATCACCGAATTCGACGATTTCGACAATGTCCGGGAAGGGGGAAAAGCGGCCATCGCCGACCCGCTGGAACCCTTCAACCGGGCCATGTACCGCTTCAACGACAAACTTTACTTCTGGGTTCTCAAACCGGTAGCGCAGGGGTACGGCAAGGTGGTCCCGGAGCCGGCGAGAAACGCCGTTGACCATTTTTTCAAAAATCTTACATTCCCGATCCGTTTCGTCAATTGCGTGCTTCAGGTCAATTTTGCCGGAGCGGAGAAGGAGCTGGGCCGCTTCATGGTCAACACCCTCTTGGGCTTCGGCGGTCTTCTGGATCTGGCGTCGAGCAAGCAGATCGGCCTTGCCGAGCAGGACGAGGATTTCGGCCAGACCCTGGGCTCCTATGGAATCGGCCAAGGATTCTACATCAACTGGCCGGTCTTCGGCCCTTCCAGTCCGCGCGACACGGTGGGGATGGTGGGGGATGCGTTCCTTCGCCCTTTCATGTATTTTAGCCCCTGGTACGCGGGAGCGGGAGCCAGGGCGGTTGAGATGGTGAACGCCACTTCACTGAGGATCGGCGATTATGAGACGCTTCAGGAGGCCGCCATCGATCCCTATGTGGCGTTCCGCGACGCCTATGTCCAGTACCGGTTGAAGAAGATCGAACGCAAAGGCGAAGACCAACCCCCCGGGGCCACGGAACCGCGGAAGAAATAACGGCGGAGACGGCCTTGGTCCGGGAAAGCGATGTTTTCGGCGATTTCACGGATTCACGATTCAAAAACCTTGAGAAATTTTCGTTCCCCTTCGTCGTTGCCGATCAGGACCAGCTCGGCATTCGCTTGGATCGGCATCAGCGGATCGGGGTTGATCGACAGGAGGTCGTCGTTTTTAATGGCCACGACGGAGCAGCCGGTGAGCTCCCTGATCCCCGAATCGATCAGGTTTTTGCCGAGGAGCGCATTCGGGGCCTTCAGGTGAAAGATGTTCAGCCCCTCGGCCAGCATCCAGGTGTCTTCGTCTTTCAGAAAGTTGAAGATCGCGTTGGCGCCCAAAGACGCATAGGACATCACGAAGTCGGCGCCGGCGCGGTGCAGCGTGGAGACGTTCCGGTCCAGATTGGCCCGGCTGAGGATCTGCATGTCCGGCCGCAGTCCCCGAAGGTATTTGGTCAGATAGATATTCGTGGCGTCGTCGTGGGTGGTGATCAGGGCGGCGGGGGCCTTTTCGATCCAGGCCCTCTGCAGCGTGCGGATATCGGCGGCATCCCCGATGACGTAATGTTTTTCGTCCTGCAGTCTCTTCGGATTCTTTTCAATGACGAGATAGGGGCTCTCCCGTTCCTTGAGCCGCTGCGCAATCGTATCGCCCACCCGCCCGCTTCCGACGATCAGCACCGGATCCGCCGTAAGGCTGCAGATGTGGTAAAAAGCGTAGACTTCTTCATAAGCGGCCAGGCTTTTCTCGGAGCCGGCCAGCAACAGCACGCTGTTGCGCTCGATTCTGCTTTCGGCGTGGGGAATTTCGAAGCGACCCCGCTCCCAAATGCCCACGACGTTCACCCCGAACTCCTCGCGCAGTTTGCTCTCGACCAGCGTTTTGCCCACCAGCGGGGTTCCCATGGCGGGAAATTCCGCGATGATCAGATCGTCAAAGCGGCCGATGATGTTTGCCTTGCAGTCTCCGCCGATGGTCCAGGAGGCCAGGGATCGCCCCAGCATATCGTAAATCTGCAGCACCTTCGTGCTGCCCGCCATCTCGAGGATGTCCTCGGAATAGGGTGAATCGGCAGTCGTGATGATGGGGACCTCTTCGCTCCGCTCTCGGACGGTGAAGGTGATATTGGTGTTGATTTCATCGCGGTTGGTGGCGACGACCAGGGCCGCCCTGTCGGCGCGCAGCCTCCGGTAGGTTTCCGGGTCGTCGACGTCGCCCACGGCCACCCGGACACCCGTGTCGTACAGTTCCAGTGCGGCCTTGAAATCGCTTACGATCACGACATACTCGATCTTGTGGGCGGCCAACTTTTCGATCAGCGCCATGGTGACCGTATCGTAGTTCGTGATGATCACATGGCCCCGCGTCTCCGGCGGCAGTTCCCGCGGCGTCCGCTTACGCGACTCGGCCTCGATCCAGGGGGCGTAGAAGAACTTGATGAAGGTGAAGGGCAGCAGGGTGAGCAGAAAGATCATCCCGGACAGCAGCACCAGTATGGAAAAAAGGCGGCCCAGATCCGTATGAAAGGTGATGTCCCCGAAACCCAGCGTCGACATCACCGTGAGGGTCCAGTAAAAACCGGTGATCCATGTATGGTCTTGCCCTTCGAGCGCCATGAGGAAATGGAAGATCACGCTGAAGACGATCACCATGCCCGTCAGCACCAAAACGAATTTGAGAAGCTGACGGATGTTTCGTTTGGTGCTCTCCCGCTGAAAAAAATAACTGATCATGGAAGGGCTGAACTTCATTTCGAGTTTTCCTCAAAAGATCGGTTCTTTTCAGGACGATGACGGCCTGAAACTTCCTGCGAATCCACGGAACACGGTTTCGCCGGTCCATCCATTCTCCCCGTTCCAGCGCCTTCTTGTAGCAGGTTCGTCCGTTATGGTCCAGAGCCTTTGTTCATCGACGGTATCGCTTCGGTTCTCATTCCCGGCGGATGGCCGCGTCCTCGGTTCGCGGATCTTCCGAATTCGTCCCCGGGGTTGATGGAAATGATTTATTTTTCTATGGGGAGATGCTATAAAGCAACCCATTCTCTTCCGCGGAGGTGCCCCTTGAAGAAACGGATCGTGATCATCGTCGTGTTGGCGCTCCTCATCGGCACGGGGCTCTTCGTATACCGCGGCCAGCAGAAGGCCAGGCAGCAGGAACTTTTCTACTCCGGGACCATTGAGGCCGTCCAGTCTCACCTGGCCTTCCAGGCCGGCGGCCGTATCCTCCAGGTTCATGTGCGGGAGGGGCAGAGCGTCGCGAAGGACCAGCTTCTCGCCGAGATGGACCCTGCGGAGTTTCAGTCTCGCCTCGAACAGGCCAAGGCCAATCACGAACGATCTCTCAAAGGCAGGGAGCAGGCGGAGGCGATGCTTGCGGTGTTGTCAAGGACCCTTCCCGCGGAAGCGGCTCGGGCCGAGGCGGGCGTCCGTGCGCTGGCCTCGCAGTTGGATGAACTGAAGGCCGGAACCCGGACGCAGGAGATCGAGCGGGCGAAGCAGGCGATGCAGAGCGCCGCCGCCGTTCTGGATGACGCCAAGCGGAATCTGGACCGCTACGAGAACCTCTTCAAGAAGGGAACCGTTTCCGAAAAGGAGTGGGACGCCGTCCGTCTCAAGCACGAGACGACCCTCCGGGAATACGAGCGGGGCCGGGAAACCTACGACCTGGCCAAGGAGGGGAGCCGGGAGGAGACGATCCGCACGGGCGAGGCGCGGCTGGCCGAGGGGAAAGCCATCCTCCAGCAGGCCCGGAGCAACCTGTTGCGGATCGATGCCGCACGCAAGGATATCGACGCGGCCGGCGCGCAGGTCGACGCGGCCCGCGCCTCCGTCGACCAGGCGTCGATCCAGCTCCAGTACGCGCAATTGAAGGCGCCGGCTGCCGGAGTCATTACCGGCCGCAACGCCGAGCCCGGCGAGGTGGTCACGCCGGGGCGGGAGGTTCTGACCCTTTCCCAACTCGACACGGTCGATCTGAAAATTTTCGTGGACGAGACGGAGATCGGCAAGGTCAAACCGGGTCAAAAAGCGGAGATTCGCGTGGATACCTTCCCGGGAAAATCGTTTTTCGGCAATGTCACGTTCATCTCCCCGGAGGGAGAATTCACCCCCAAGATCATCCAGACGAAGAAGGAACGGGTGAAGCTCGTTTACCTCGTCAAGATCTCCATTCCCAATCCCGGTTTCGAACTCAAGTCAGGGATGCCCGCCGATGCCTGGTTACGCTGAACCGGCGGTTTCCGGATCGCCTGGAACCGAAGGGGACAAGGCAACGGATCCGTTCGTCCGGATCGAAGGGGTTTCCCGCCGTTTCGGCGAGAACGAGGCGGTTCGCAACGTCTCGTTTGCGGTCGAACGGGGGACGATCTATGGTCTGGTCGGCTCGGACGGAGCGGGGAAGTCGACCCTGCTGCGGATGGCGGCGACGATGCTCAAGCCCGCGGCGGGCCGGATCATGATCGACGGTCTGGACGTCGTTGCCGACCGGGCGGCCGTCAAGGACCGGATCGGCTACATGCCCCAGCGTTTCGGCCTCTACCAGGACCTGACGGTCGAGGAGAACATCGATTTTTTCCTGAACATCTTCGGGATCCGCGGCACGGAACGGAACGCGCGGAAGGCTCTCTATCTCGGCTTTTCCAATCTCCTTCCCTTTACCGACCGGCCGGCGGGAAAACTCTCCGGCGGGATGAAGCAGAAGCTTGGCCTGGCCTGCGTTCTCGTCCACGAACCGAAGCTCCTGATTCTTGACGAGCCGACCAACGGCGTCGATC
>DIKL01000010.1:0-387 GCA_002424545.1 Syntrophaceae bacterium UBA5619 | reverse complement strand
GAGGGAGAGCGGTGCGACCGGCTGGGGCTGATGCACCGAGCGGAACTCCTGGCGACCGCCACCCCGGCGCAGATCCGCGCCCACTGGCCGACCCTGGAGGAGGCGATCATCGAGCGGATCNNCGGCGGACGCGGATCTTGCGCAGGATGACTTCGACCTGGAACGGAAGGATCATGACCGGAAGGGGGATCATGCCGGAACGTGAAAGGGTTCCGATGACCGCGGACGGGAACAATCCCTCGGGGACCATCGTTGTTCGGGAGCTCGAAAAGCGATTCGGGGACTTTGTCGCCGTGAACCGGATCTCCTTTTCGGTCCTTCCCGGCGAGATCTTCGGATTTTTGGGGTCGAACGGCTCGGGAAAATCCACGACGATCCGGATGCTTT
>DIKL01000062.1 GCA_002424545.1 Syntrophaceae bacterium UBA5619 | reverse complement strand
AGCGCCCAGAAATGGGGCCAGAAAATTCTCTACATCGCCCCCTGGCCGGGAGCGGGACTCTGGACGAAAAACAAGATCACCACCCTTGAAGAAATGAAAGGCCTCAAGACGAGGACCTATGACAAGAACGGCGCCCTGGTGATGGAGGCTGTCGGCGCAACGCCTTTTGCCCTTCCCTTCAGCGAAGTCTATACGTCGCTTCAGACCGGCCTGATCGACTCCGTGATGACCTCATCGCCCACCGCCGTGGACGGAAAATTCTGGGAAGTGCTGAAATATTACGAGCCGTTGTTCATCACCGCCGCCACCAACATGGTGACGGTCAATCTGAAGGCCTTCCAGAAGCTTCCCAAAGCCCAGCAGGACGCCCTCGTGAAGATCGGCAAGGAAACGGAAGAGGCGATGTGGGCAAACGTGAAGACCTGGGACAAGGAGCAGGAAGCCATCAGCAACAAGAACGGCATCGAAACCGTCAAACCGTCCACGAAGGTGATCGGCGAACTGGAGAAGATCACGGAAAACATCCGCGCCGAATGGCTGAAGTCGGCGCCCGCGGACGGCAAGAAGATCTACGACGAATTCCTGAAAAAAGTGAAACGGTAAAAGGCCTTCCCTGAACCGGCCGGTTTGGCGCCGGGATCCCGGATGCGTGTCGTCCGGGATCCCGGGCTGTTTTTCCGTCGTATTCCGCCCGG
The DNA here is from genome assembly GCA_002424545.1 of Syntrophaceae bacterium UBA5619. Classification (GTDB taxonomy): domain Bacteria; phylum Desulfobacterota; class Syntrophia; order Syntrophales; family UBA5619; genus UBA5619. Next base: position 21,696 of record DIKL01000062.1, on the reverse strand, counting down.
CCGGAATTTGGTCCGCGTCGGCGCGTTCTTCGGCGCCGCTTTCCGGAGAAACCGAAATGAAAACTGTCATCAATGCCATCGACCGGATTTCCGGTTTCGGCGGCTGGACGGCGGGCGTCCTGATGGTCGTCGCACTGTTGATCGGCGTGTCGGAGATCTTTACTCGGTATGTTTTCGGCAAGACGCTGTACATTGCCGACGAGTATTCGGGCTATCTGATGGCCATGCTCACATTTCTCGGTCTGGCCTATACGCTGCGCGAACGGGGGCATATCCGGATGATGTTCCTCGTCCATTTTCTGAAGGGTCGGCGTCGGGTGATCTTCAATATGGTCTGCATGTGTGTCGGGTTTGTGTTTTGCATCGGCCTGATCCGGTTCACCGGCGAATTCTTCTGGGACTCGGTGGTCAACCGAACGCAGTCCATGCAGATCACGGAAACCTATCTGGCGATTCCGCAGGCCTTTCTGCCCGTCGGATCGTTTTTCTTGCTGCTCCAGTTTCTGTCCGAGTTTCTCAAAGGTTTTGCCCTCCTGAAGCAAGACACGGAAGGGCTTCGGATCCTGGAGGAAACCGACGAACTGGGGCGGTAACGGACGCATTCCTGCGGCCCGCCCGTTATTCAGCGGAGATGAAAAATGAGTGTTGATCTGGGACCGGTTTCCGCGGTGATTCTCGGACTGCTGATCCTGTTTTTGGGAGGGTCGATCTGGATCGGCATCGCCCTGTTTATCGTCGGCATGGGCGGCTTCTTCATTTTCACCGATATCTCCTACGGATCCTTGCTGGCGAACATCGCCTGGAACAACACGAGCGGATCGGCCATGATGGCGCTGCCCTTCTTCATCTGGATGGGAGAGATCCTTTTCCGCAGCAAGATATCGGAAAGCCTTTTTCGGGGTCTATCGCCGTGGATGGATTCCATCCCGGGACGGCTCGTACATGTGAATATCGCCGCCTGTACGTTCTTTGCCGCCGTCAGCGGCTCCTCCGCCGCGACGACGGCGACCGTGGGGAAGATCACCGTTCCGGAATTCAAGAAAAGGGGATATGATCATAATCTATCGATCGGATCTCTGGCCGGCGCGGGCACGCTGGGGTTCATGATTCCGCCGAGCATGATGATGCTCGTGTACGGGATCATCGGCGACGTGAGCATCGGCAAGCTCTTCATCGCGGGCTTCATCCCCGGCTTCATGATGGCCTTCATGTTCAGCGGCTATATCATGGTGCGCTGCCTGATCTCTCCCGAACTCGCTCCGAGAGGCGCGGAGCGTTACCACTGGAAGGACCGATTCCGGGCCCTTCCCGCCATCGCGCCCGTCGTTATTCTCATCCTTTTCGTTCTGGGCAGCATCTACATGGGAGTGGCGACACCCACCGAGGCGGGGGCGCTGGGCGTTGTGGGCGCGTTCTTCTTTGCGGCGATCACCAAAAGCCTCACCTGGGACGTTTTCAAGGTGAGTCTGCTGGGGTCCGTCCGGACCAGTTGCATGATCATGCTGATCGTCATGGGCGCCGCGTATCTGTCGAACGTGATCGGATACCTCGGAATCACCCGGGCGCTGACAAAGGCCGTCAGTGAGATGGGTCTTTCACCCTACATGCTCATTGTCATCCTGACGGTTCTCTATCTGATCCTCGGCTGTCTCGTTGATGGATTTTCGATGATCGTCATGACGGCGCCGATCGTGTTGCCGCTGATCGAGGCGGCCAAATTCGACACGGTGTGGTTCGGGATCTATCTGGTTTTGATGATCGAGCTGGCGCAGATCACGCCCCCGGTCGGCTTCAATCTGTTTGTGATCAGCGGACTGAACAACGACGACCTCGCGACGGTCGCCAGGGCGGCATTTCCGTTCTTCCTGATGATGCTGCTGGCAACGGCCCTGTTGACGGTTTTCCCGGAGATTGCCCTCTACCTTCCGAACCGGATGATTGCCAAATAGCGATTCGACGCGCCTGGATGGGAGATGAACCGATGAAGAGGATCGACATCAACTGCGACATGGGGGAGAGCTTTGGCGCCTACAGGCTGGGCATGGACGGCGAGGTGATCCGGTACATCAGTTCGGCCAACATCGCCTGCGGATTCCACGCCGGCGATCCCCGGGTCATGAGCCGGACGGTGAAGCTGGCCAGCGAAAACGGTGTGGGTGTGGGGGCGCACCCGGGATACCCCGACCGGGTCGGCTTCGGGCGGCGGAACATGGACTGCACCCCTGACGAGGTGCGCGATGACGTCATCTACCAGATTGCGGCCCTGAAGGGCTTTTGCGCGTTCCATGGCGTGAAACTCCAGCATGTGAAGCCCCACGGCAGCCTGTACAACATGTGTGTGGGAAACGAGCCGCTATCCCGGGCCGTCGCCGAGGCCATCGCCGCCGTCGATCGGTCGCTCATCTGGGTGACATTGGGTGGGGCTCAGTCCGGCCTTGCGAGAAAAATCGCCGATGAAGAGGGGATCCATGTCGTCTTCGAAGCCTTTCCCGACCGGGCCTATACTTCCGATGGAAAGCTGGCCCCGAGGAAGCTTCCCGGGGCGGTGATCACCGACCCGCAGCGGGCCGCCGAGCAGGCCCTCCGGATGGCCAAGGAGGGCAGCGTGATCGCCACGGGCGGCGCGGTGATCGAAATCGAGGTCCAAACACTCTGCGTGCACGGCGACAATCCATCGGCCCTCGACCATGTGAGAATGATCCGGCAGGCGCTGGAGGCCGAAGGGCTGTATATCGTCCCGTTGGGTACATCCGCCTGACATCTCCTCCACAACGGTATTCCCCGAGCCATGTCAGTGATTCTCTATGAACAGGCCCGAATCCGGCTGAGCGGCGACCGCGCGCTCCTGGTGGAGTACGGCGACGGAATCGATCCCGCCGTCAACGAAAAGGTGCGGACCGTGACGGCGTTCCTGAAGCAAAACCTCCCGGCCGGCGTCGAGGCGGTTGCCCCGGCCTACCGCTCCCTCTCCATTCTCTACGATCCGCTGGCAACAAATCCGACCAACCTGGCGGAAATTCTTCATGCGCTGGAAGCGGAATCCCGAACGGCTCAGATTGTCGAGCCGAAGGTTGTTCCGATCCCGGTCTGCTACGGGGGCGAGTTCGGCCCCGACGTCGGCGTCGTGTCGGAACACACCGGCCTGCGGGAGGAGGAGATCATCGCGCTCCATTCCGCCGTGGATTACCGGATCTACATGATCGGTTTCACGCCGGGATTTTGTTACCTGGGAGGGCTGGATCACCGGCTGCGGACGCCCCGCCGAAAGACGCCGCGGATGAACCTTCCGGCGGGATCGGTGGGAATCGCGGAATCCCAGACAGGCATGTATCCTGTCGAGAGTCCCGGCGGCTGGCAGATCATCGGGCGGACGCCGCTGCGGCTCTTCGCGCCTCTGCGGGAATCCCCCTTCCTTTATGAGGCGGGAGACCGTATCCGGTTTGTTCCCGTCGACAAGCTCGAATTTGACCGCCTGTACAAAACGGAGTGGTCCTGATGGAACTTTTCGCCGTTCGAAATCCGGGGTCCATGACGACTGTGCAGGATCTGGGGCGATCCGCCTTTCTGGATCGGGGCGTTCCCCTCTCCGGGGTTCTCGATCCCTTCGCCTGCCGGATTGCGAATCTGTTGGTGGGAAATCCCGAAGAGGCCGCCGTCCTGGAGATTACGGTGACGGGTCCCGCGTTGGAGGTCCTCGCCCCGGCCGACATCGCGCTGACCGGCGCCGACATGGGAATGACCGTCAATGGCCTTCCCGTTTCCGGATGGCGGACGCACAGGGTGAATCCCGGAGATCTTATCCGTATCCCCAGGGCTTTGCGGGGCTGCCGAGCCTACCTGGCGGTTACGGGGGGCATCGATGTCCCCAAGGTGATGGGGAGCCGCTCGACCTTCGTAAGGGCGAAAATCGGCGGTATCGCCGGACGCGGATTGATCAAGGGCGACATCCTGAACCGGGGGGCGGGCGATCTCCTCAGTCGCCCCCGCAAACTTCCCGACCAGTGGATTCCGCAATATACACAAGAAATCAAGCTCCGGGCCATTCCCGGTCCGCAGGACGAGTTCTTCCGGGAAGGCATCGGCGACTTCTTCCGCAACTCCTTTCAGGTGACCCCGCAGATCGACCGAATGGGGTGCCGGCTGCTGGGTCCCGCCGTCCGTCGCGATGCCGGATCACCGGAGAGCATCGTAACGGAACCCACGACGCCCGGGAACGTGCAGGTTCCCGCCGACGGGCAACCCATCATCCTTCTCGTCGAGCAGACCTCGGGGGGGTACGCGAAAATCGCGACGGTGATCACTGTGGACCTTCCCGGCGTGGCCCAGGCCGTGCCCGGCAACACCATCCGGTTCGAGCAGGTAACGTTGGAGATGGCGCACGACCTGTATCGGGAGCGGCAAAGGCACCTGCAAAAAATCCGAAAGCATCTCCATGAGGAAGGTGCTGCTGATTGAGGCGGCATTTGAATGAAGCTTCTTCAATCCGTTGTGCAAAGCGACGTCGTCGCCGCCCCTATTTGAAGAGGTAGCGGATTCCGGCGAAGAAGCCGTGAGAGCGGAGCGGCGCCCATGTTTCGGCGATGTCGATCCCTCCAGGGATGTTGTTCAGGTAGGCCTTTCCGGCGTCCGTATACATCCTTCCGAGGTCCGTGTACCGGTAAGATATATCGAGGACGGTACGTTCCGATAGAACGATGCCCGTGCCGATACCCACCATGAAGGCGATATCCGTTTTTCCCCCGGAGGGGGTGATGGTAATCTTGTGTTTCCCGGGATTGGCGGGGAATTCGTAAGTCATCTCGCCGATCCGGTTATGGGTTACACCCACGCCTCCGCCCAAGTAGGGCTGGAAACGGCCGATGTTGACGCCGGGCAGACCCGCGATATCGAGGAAAAGATTCGCCATTCCACTGAACGCGTCGGCGCTGGCCGACACCGGTTGCTCGCCCGGCACGCCCCGGAAATTGGCCTGACCGCGGTAGGACATGTCTCGCCGGTAGGAAAGGGCAAGCTCGGACCTGAGCCAAGGGGAAATTTGCTTGCCCAATGCCGCCTCCAGCAGAGGGAATCGGCCGAAATCGCCGGAGGCGCCGATGGGTCGGCCATCCCTTCCCGGACCGGCGCCGAAGAGGGCCGGTGGGTTCGTAGCCGCAGAGTCCGCATCCGAAAAATCCGCCGCGAGGGACCACTCGAATCCGAGGGTTCCGCGCGCATACCAGCCCGCAGCCCCGGCGGGAACCGCCGTTGCGAGGAAGAAGAGAAACGCGGGAAAAAGCAAAACGACCTTCATCATTCCCTGCTCCCGGAAAGGTTCGGATTGCGGCGGACACGCCTTCGACAAACCGCGCCATCCCTTATGAATGGGCCTGCGTCCTCTCCAACCGGTAACTGCCTGCATAACCGGTTGGAGAGAATGGCATGGTTTTTCATCGGTCGAAATTATAGAAGCTTATCGACGGGCGCGAGTTTGATGCCGAAGGCATCGGCCACCCCCTTGAAGGTGATCTGCCCGTGAATGACATTGGCGCCCTTTTTGATCTCCGGATTTTCCCGCATCGCCTTTTTCCACCCCTTGTCGGCGATCTGAACCGCATAGGGGAGGGTGGCATTGGTGAGGGCCAGTGTGGAGGTTTTCGCCACGGCGCCGGGCATGTTTCCCACACTGTAATGGATGACGCCGTCGATGGTGTAGATCGGGTCTTTGTGGGTCGTGGGTTTCGAGGTCTCGAAGCAGCCGCCCTGATCGATGGCCACGTCGACCATGACGGACCCCTTTTTCATCGTCTTGAGCATGTCGCGGGTGACGAGTTTGGGGGCCTTCGCGCCGGGAATCAGCACGGACCCGATGACGAGATCCGCCTCCCGGATCAGTCTGCGAATCACGGCCGGCGAAGACATCAGCGTGAAGCAGTTGGACGGCATCACGTCATTGAGATAGCGGAGCCTCGGCAGCCAGGAATCGACGACGTATACCTTGGCGCCGAGCCCGCAGGCCATCCTTGCCGCCTGGGTGCCGACCGTTCCCGCGCCGATGACCAGGACCGTTGCCGGATCCACCCCGGGGACGCCGCCGAGCAGGACGCCGCTGCCGCCGTATTCCATCTCCAGGTACTTCGCCCCTTCCTGAATGGCCATCCGTCCCGCAACCTCGCTCATCGGGATGAGCAGGGGGAGGGAGCCGTCCGCCTTCTGAATCGTCTCGTAGGCGATGCCGATCGATTTGGTTTTGATCATGGCCCTGGTCAGGATCTCGTCCGCGGCCAGATGGAGATAGGTGAAGACGATCTGGTCTTTGCGGATCAGCCCATACTCCGAAGGCATCGGTTCCTTGACATGCATCACCATGTCGGATCGATCGTAGATCTCTTTCGGGGTTTTGACGATCTCCGCCCCGGCGGCCGCATAGGCCTTGTCATCGAACCCGCTGCCGGCGCCCGCACCCTTCTCCACCAGGACCGTATGACCGTGGCCCTTCATGACTTCAACCCCGGCCGGTGTCATGGATACGCGGTTTTCCTCGGTCTTGATCTCCTTCAGAATTCCTGTAATCATGGTCTCCTCCCTTCTTCGGTTCGGCACTGCTCCGCGCTCGTCAAGAAAAATTCCCCCATGGAATAACTTTTGGAACTATTCTGTTTATACATCTATACTTTTCCGAAGTGAAGTCAAACGAATAAAAATCATATCATGGATAACCTGCACTTATTCCTGACGAGAGAAGGTTCGGCCGGAGTTGTCGGCGAGAGCCGATATGAAAGAAGTCCGAAAGATCAGAGAATATCCGCATACAGATCATAATCGTCGGCGGCAATGATCCGGCAGGCGACGATCGTTCCCGCCTTCGGATGTCCTCCTCGCAGATGGGTCGCGCCGTCGATTTCAGGAGCCTGGCGACGGCATCTTCCGATATGGGTGAACCCGTCCAATTGGCCTTTCCCCTCGACAAGGACCTGCTGATGCGTTCCGATCAGCGCGCTGTTGAGCTCCCGAGAGATCAGCGCCTGTTCATCCATGATGATCTCCCGACGCCGTTCCTTCTCCCGTTCCGAAATCCGAGCCGGGAGAGAGGCCGCCGCCGTTCCCTCCTCGCGGGAGTATGGAAAAACCCCGAGGTGGTCGAAACGGATTTCCCGGACGAAGGAGAGAAGGCTCTCGAATCTCCGCGCGGTCTCTCCGGGAAAGCCGACGATCAGCGAGGTGCGCAGGGCAACGTCGGGAATGATCTCCCGGGTCTTCGCGATGGCGTTTCGGATCAAGGCGCCGTCTCCCTGGCGGTGCATGGCCGCGAGGATCGCGTTATCGCTGTGCTGGATTGGGATGTCCAGATAATGACAGATCTTTTTTTCTTCCGCGATCGTTCGGAGAAGCTCCTCCGTCAACCGGACGGGGTAGGTGTAGAGGAGGCGGATCCATGAGAGGCCGTCGACGGCAGCCAGCTCCCGGAGCAGAAGGCTCAGCGTCGGTCGATCCTTGCGGTCGAGGCCGTAGGCCGTTGTGTCCTGTGCGATGAGGATCAGTTCCCGAACCCCCGCTGCGGCGAGCCTCTCCGCCTCCTTCACGATATCATCCACGGCCCGGCTTCGGGCCTTGCCGCGAATGGAAGGGATCACGCAATAGGAGCAGCGGTTCGAACAGCCTTCGGCGATCTTCAGGTAGGCGCTGTTCGACGAGGTGGAAACCAGCCGTTTGTGGTCGGCATTCATCAGAAAGATCGGGCGACCGATGACGGACCGGCCTTGACTGCCGGTTTTCGGGCCGGCAAACAGCCGATCCAGATGTTGGGCGATTCGGGGGATTTCCGCCGTACCGAGGAAGAGATCAACCTCCGGCAGGGCATTTGCCAATTCTCTCCCGTATCGCTGAGGGAGACAGCCCGTGACGACCAGATGCGTGCAGGGCCCGTCTCCTCCCTTTTTCCAGGCCGCCATGCGAAGGATCTCGTCGATCGCCTCCTCGCGGGCGGGAAGAATGAACGCGCAGGTGTTGATCAGGATGATCGAGGCCTCCTCCGGCCGCTCCGTCAGGAAGTAGCCGTTTTCGGCCAAAACGCCCGCCATCACCTCGGAATCAACCAGATTTTTGGGGCAGCCCAGGCTGACGATATGGACCTTTTCTCTGCGCATTTTCAGGAAATTCTTTCCGACGAACGGATGGTTCCGTTGCCCAACTCGGTTTTCTCCGTCAGCGCGGAATTTTTCGCGCGAGGATTTTTCGCGGTTTGGCGCCGTCCGAAGGGCCGACGACCCCCTCCGCTTCCATCCGTTCGATCATCCGGGCCGCCCGGTTGTACCCGATCTTCATGTATCGCTGCACGAGGGAGATCGATGCCTGTCCGAGATCCGTCACGAGCGCGACGGCCTCGTCATATTTCTCGTCGAAATCCTCCTCCGGTTTTTCCTCGCCCGATTCGGGTTGCAGCGTCGTGATCGATTCGTCGTAGTCCGGCTGCCCCTGCTTTTTCACGAAATCGACGATCCGTTCGATTTCCAGGTCCGAGACATAGGCGCCGTGGATCCGGGTCAATCTGGAACTGCCGGGGGGGATGAAGAGCATATCCCCGGCCCCGAGGAGCTTTTCCGCGCCGAGCTGGTCGAGGATCGTCCGCGAATCCACCTTGGAGGAGACCTTGAAAGAGATCCGGGTGGGGAAGTTGGCTTTGATGATTCCCGTAATTACGTCCACGGAAGGACGCTGGGTCGCCAGAATCAGGTGAATGCCGGCCGCCCTGGCCATCTGGGCCAGGCGGGTCAGGGATTCCTCCACATTTCTCTGCGCGATCATCATCAGATCCGCAAGCTCGTCGATGATGATCACGATGTAGGGGAGATGATCGGGAAGCGATTCGTTTGGCCGGACTGTTTCTTCCGCTGCTTTTTTCGCCGGGCTTCCGGCCGAAACGGCCTCTCTGGCGTTCCCCGTCTCTTTCCGAAGGTTCTCCCCGCTTCCGGAAGCCGGCGGAGGAGGCGTCCCGGACGTTTTCCCGGCGCGCAGTTCGTTGTAGGCCTCGATACTCTTCACGCCGACTTGACCGATGATTCGGTAGCGGCGTTCCATCTCCTCTACGGCCCAGCGGAGCACGAGAGAGGCCTTCTTCGGGTCGACGACCACCGGATGGAGAAGATGGGGAATTCCCTCATAGCCGGAGAGTTCCAGCCGTTTCGGGTCGATCATGATGAATTTGACCTCGTTGGGCGGCGCCTTAAACAGGATGCTGCAGATCATGGCGTTCAGGGAGACGCTCTTTCCCGAACCGGTCGTTCCGGCGATCAGCAGGTGCGGCATTCGGATCAATTCGGTGATCAGCGGCGCCCCCACAATGTCTTCGCCCAGCGCGATCGGAAGACGGTAGGAGGTTTCCCGAAAGGCCGCATGATCGAGGACGTCCCGCAGGCGGACCGGCTCCCGCTCCTGATTGGGGATCTCGATGCCGATTGCCCCTCTTCCCGGGATGGGGGCGATGATCCGAATGCTCGGGGCGCGCAAGGCGAGCGCCAAATCGTCGGAGAGATTTGTGATTTTGTTGATCTTGACGCCGGGGGCGGGTTCAAGCTCATACATCGTGATGACCGGACCGGGCTTGACTTCGACCACCTTCCCGTCGACGCCGAAGTCGGAGAGCTTCTTTTCGAGCAGCCGGGAGTTGGCGATCAGGGTTTCCCGCTTGATTCGAATATCTTTCCGTTCCAGGCGGTCCAGCAGGGTCAGGGGCGGCAGCTTGAAGGTTCCGTTCAACCGGGAGGCGAAATTGAAATGGGTCTGCTCGGCCTTCTCCAGTTTCTCCTTCAGCGTTTCCCGTCTCGGCTCTTCGATGATCGGGGCAACCGCCGCCGCCGTTCTTTTTACGACCGGCGTTTTCGGTTTTTCCCCCAGCCTTTCCCTGAGCCGATCGATCCAGAATTTTCCCGTTCGCGCCGTGGTTCCCGCTGCCGCCGCGGATCTTCCCGCGAAGGAAACCACGGAAAAATCAAAGAGAATCATCAGTGCCACGATCAGGATCAATCCAAGAATGATGAGTGATCCGGCCATGCGCAGGTAGCCGTCGAGAAACCTTGCCGTAACGGTTCCCAGAAGCCCGCCCGCATGCAGCGGGATTCCGTAGAGTTCGATTTTCCCGACGGTCAGCGCGATAATTCCCGAGGTGGCGAAGACCAGACCGGCCAGGCCTGCCGCCGCGGCCGCGCTGATCCGGAACCGGGAATCGCGAAAAAACCGCACGGCGGCGATCAAAAGCAAAACCGGAAGCCAAAGGATGCCGATCCCCAAAAGGCGGAACAGGGTATCCGCGGCGTACGATCCGGCCGCACCCGTCCAGTTGCGGAGCGGCGCCTCCTCCGGCACGTAGCGGGTCAGGGAGGGATCAAGGGGGTGATAGGAGAGAAGTGCGAGCAGTAGAAACAGCGCGACGGCGAAGCAGATCAATCCGGAGATTTCCGTAAATCGTATCCGGGAATGTCCATTTTCGTTCATCGTCAGCGGTTTTCCCCGTTCTATCTCATGCCCAAAAGGATCAGGGCGGCGGCCCCAAAACACCAGCAATACCAGGCAAATGGGGCGAGGCCGATTTTGTTGATCATGGCAAAGAGAAGTTTCAGCGAGAGAAATCCCGCGACGGCGGCCGCAAGGAAACCCGCGCCCAACGCGGGAAAATCGCCCGCGGGAAGCCGGATCAGATAGGCCGCCTTGAGGAGCACGGCGCCGGCGATTGCCGGAATCGAGATCAGAAAGGAAAATGTTGCCGCCGTCTTGCGCTCCAGTCCCCGAAAGATTCCGAAGGTGATCGTGGATCCCGAACGGGAGATCCCCGGGATGAGTGCGGCTGCCTGAACCAGACCCAGGATGATCCCGTCCGCCAGATTCATCTCTGCCGTATTTCGATGATTCTTTTTTACCCGGTCCGACAGAAAAAGCAAAACCCCCGTGATCAAAAGCATACATGCCGTCGTTTCCGCCGATTCGAAAAGCCGCTCGATCCGCTCCCGGAAGAGGATACCGATCGCTCCCGTCAGGAAGGTGGCGATGACGATCCACAGAACCAACCTGCGGTTGGCGGCCCTTTCTCCGGCATCGGTCCGCCGCGCGCCCGCCGTGGGAACCTTCTCCGGCAGAAACGAGGCGATGAGTTCGGCGATTTCCCGTTTGAGAAAGAAGACCACCGCCACAAGCGTTCCGAGATGGAGGAGCACGTCGAAGGCGACGCTCGGCTGTCCGAATCCCGGGATCAACGACGGGATGATGACCAGATGCGCCGAACTGCTGACCGGCAGCGGTTCCGTGATCCCCTGAACGATGCCCAGGATGACGGCCTCCATCAACGTCACTGAGACTCCTTTCCGCGGTCCGGCACGGAGGGTGTTCCGGAAGAGCCTCTGCCTTTCTCAACGTTGCGGACAATGATGTCCCGAATCCGCTCGATCAACTCTCCCCTCGCTTCAATTTGGTATCCGGAGACATCCACCGGTTGGTCGATGATCATCGTGATCTTTCCCGGTTTGATCCTCAAGGTGCGCTTCGGCAGGATTTCATGCGCGCCGATGATCGAGATGGGCACGATGGGGACCCCGGCACGGATGGCGAGATGGAACATGCCCTGCTTGAACGGTTTGATCGTACCGTCCTTGCTGCGGGTTCCCTCGGGGAAGGTGACGACCGATTTTCCCTCCCGGATTTTCTGCGCCGCTTCCTCCAGGCTTTTCATGGCCTTTTCATGATTCTGCCGGTCGATTTCGATATACCCGGCGCTTTTCATGGCCTTCCCGAAGATGGGAATCTTGAAGAGCTCCTTTTTGACGATCCAGCGAAACTGGCCGGGGATAAAGGCCAGGACGATCAGGATATCGAAATCGCTTTGGTGGTTTGCCATGAAGATCTGCGGCCGGTTCTTCAGCACGTTCTCCGCGCCGATCACCTCGACACGGATATTGGTGATCCAGAGCAGCATCCTTGCCCAAAGGTTTGCGATTTTGTGCGCCTTGTTTTCCCCGGGAGAGATGAGCGGGAATAGAAGGGCGCAAACCGACATGAAAGCGGTGACGGAGATGGAAAGCATGACCAGCAATGCGGAACGAATCATGATCAGGTCCCAAGATAATGTGGGGACTGATTTGAAATCTGCCACCGCAAGATCAAATCCGTCCTGCGTTTCCCATACTCAAATATCCTCACGAAGTCAATAAGGAATGTTCCTTCTTCCAACCGATAATCCCCAGAAAAGGATTGACAAATAATGCCCTTGATAATAGATAAGCGGCCATGAAATCTGGTTTTTTCTCCCCGGCGGAAACGATGGGACGTTTATGAAACGGATGATGAGCAACCGAAGGGCGTATGCGATCATGGACAAATTTCCCCGGTCCAGGGTCCTGGTTGTCGGGGATGTCATGGCGGACCATTTTATCTGGGGGAAGGTGTCGCGGATCTCGCCGGAGGCGCCCGTTCCCGTGGTCGAGGTGAGAAAGGATAAATTCCTGTTGGGTGGCTGCGCCAATGTCCTCAACAATATATTTGCGATGGGCGGTCTGGTTCATCTGGCCGGCGTTGTTGGATCCGACGATACGGGAAAACGTCTTCTGGCCGAGTTTGCCGGCCTGTGTTTGGATATGAACGGAATTGTCGTGGAGGCGGGGCGTCCCACGACGCTCAAAACGCGAATTGTCGCGCATGGTCAGCAGGTGGTCCGTTTCGACCGGGAGGATCGAAAACCCGTTCAGGCAAAAAGCGTTCGCAAGATCCTTTCCTACATCGAGTCGTTGCGCGATGAATTGGGGGCGTTGGTGATCTCGGATTATGGCAAGGGATTGGTCACCCGTTCCCTTCTCGAAGGCATCCGGAAGGTCATCGCCGGTCGCCCGATATTCACCTGCGTGGACCCGAAGCAACGGGATTTTTCCTTGTACCAGGGATTCGATATCGTCACCCCAAACCATCACGAGGCCGTTCGCGCCGCGGGAGAAGAGATGTTGAACGGATTGGATCACATCCGTGTCGGCATGAAGCTGTTGCGGCAGTATGATTTCAAGGCCTTGCTGATGACCCGCGGTGAAGCGGGAATGAGCCTTTTTGAGAAGGACGGTCGGACCAGACACACGGCATTTCGGACGGAAGCGAGGGAGGTATTTGATGTGACCGGCGCGGGGGATACGGTCATCGGCGTTCTGGCCCTCTCGCTGGCGGCGGGGGCCTCTTTCCGGGAAGCGGCATATCTGGCCAACCACGCCGCGGGGATTGTGGTGGGGAAGGCGGGTACGGCGACCGTGACTCGGGAAGAGCTGAAAAAAGCCCTATGAGCGAACCGCAACCTCCGGAGACCGTCAAACTGATAGCCAGCCTTTTCTCCCGAGAGGAAGGCCTGCTGCGCGACGCGATGGAGGCCCTGTCGGAAAGATATGGAAGGTTTGATTTCATCAGCGCCCCGATGACTTTTGACTATACCGATTATTACGAGAAGGAGTTCGGCGATGCGCTGATTCGCCGTTTTGTCGCCTTTGAACGGCTGATCCGGCCGGAGGCGTTGCCGGATGTCAAGAACTGGACCAATGCGCTGGAGAAGAGGTTATCGGCTGAGGGGAAAAGGAGGGTGAACCTCGATCCCGGTTATCTTGCCCAAGCCCATCTGATTCTGGCCACGGGCAAGGGTTATTCCCATCGGCCTTATCTGCGGGATGGGATCTATGCCGATCTGACACTGATGTATAGAGGCAAATCGTTTCATGCGTTCCCCTGGACCTATCCGGATTATGCCGGGGAAGAGATGGTCGGGATGCTGATCCGGATCCGGGAAAAGTATCTGCTGCAGCTAAAGGGGAGAGTGGCCGGGACCAATCTGGCGACGGATGATTTCCCCGAGTCCGAGGGGGATGGTTTGATGAGAGGAGTTCGATGATTAAAAGCATGACCGGGTACGGCAAGGCGGAGGCGGTCCTTGCCGGCCGGAAATTCACGATCGAGATGAAATCCGTCAACCACCGGTTTTTGGAGATCTCGTTGCGCCTGCCGGGAATGTTTCTCCCCTTCGAGGGTGAGATCAAGAAGCGGATCGGGGAACAGTTTTCCCGGGGGCGGATCGAGGCGACCCTCAGGGCGGACGGCGATGGAAACGCGGAAACCGCCGGTCGTTTCACGCTGAATCTGCCGTTGATCCGCAATTATCATGCGCTGCTCGGCCAGATGAAGGAAGATCTCAACCTGAGAGGGGAGATTACACTGGAGGTGATGGCCGGTTTCCGGGATGCCTTCATCCCCATGGAAACGAGTCAGGATCCGGCGGCTCTCTGGGAGGGGCTTTCCAAAATCCTCGCGGCGGCGATGCGGGCGCTGATCGAGATGAGAGAGAAGGAAGGGGGAAGCCTGAAAAGCGATCTGGTCGATCGCTTGAACAGGATTGCTGATTGTCTGGAAGGAATCGACCGGAGAGTGCCGCAGGTGGTTCTGGACTATCAGAAGCGGCTCGGCGACCGGGTAAGGGAGCTGACGGGCGGCCTGGCCTTCGATGAAGCGCGGTTGCTGCAGGAGGTCGCGATCATGGCGGAAAGGAGCGATATTACCGAAGAGATCGTCCGCTTCCGAAGCCACATCGATCAATTCAACGATCTGCTTGCCGGGGAGGACGCCGCGGGCAGAAAGATCGATTTTCTGATCCAGGAGATGGGCAGGGAGATCAATACCATCGGTTCCAAGAGCGGCGACGCGGAAATCTCGCGCGGCGTCATCGAGATCAAGAGCGAACTGGCAAAATTGCGGGAGCAGGTGCAGAACATTGAATGATGCGACGTCCCAAAAAAAACCGGGTTTGCTGATGGTCGTTTCCGCCCCGTCCGGCGCCGGGAAGACGTCGATTTGCCGGGAGATTCTGCGGCGATTTCCCAATATCCGTTTCTCCGTCTCCTGTACGACGCGTCCCCCGCGTTCCGGCGAGATGGACGGACGGGATTACGAATTCATCTCCCGGGCGGAGTTCCGTGAAAGGATGGACCGGGGAGAATTCGTCGAGTGGGTGGAAAATTACGGTCATCTCTATGGGACGTCGAAAAAAACGATGGACGCCTTTCTCTCGCAGGGATACGATCTCATTCTGGACATCGAACCGCGCGGGGCGAAGGCCATCCGTGAACATTATCCGCTGGGGGTGTTCATCTTCATCCTGCCTCCGTCGTATGCCGAACTGAAGTCTCGGCTGTCCCTCCGAGGGGAGAGTCCCCCTGTCATGGAGCGGCGCCTCCGGAGTTCCCTTGATGAAATTCGCGAAGCTCTTTGGTATAATTATGTTATATTCAACGAAACCTTGGAAGAGGCCGTCGACCGCTTCCGGTCTGTGTACATCGCTGAAATGTCCCGGCGGGATCGTTGGACGGACAGAATCGAGGCATTTTTGAAAGAGGAATCGTCTTAATCAATTGGAGGTGCATACCCTATGGCCAGAATTACCGTGGAAGATTCTTTGCGCATGGCAAAGAACCGCTTTGCCCTTGTTCTGCTGACCTCTCAGCGATCGCGACAGCTGCTGAAGGGATCTCAGCCCCTGACGGATACGAGAAACAATCGGGAGATTGTGACGGCCCTTCGGGAAATTGCGGCGGGAAAAGTTTCTTACGCCCACCCCGAGTACCTGAAAAGGGTCAAGGAAAACTTCAAAACGATACCGCATGATACCGAGTTCGTCGGCGATGAAGAATATAACGAGTAGATCCCCCAAGGAGCGATTGATCTTTGCGCTGGACGTCGGCGCCGGGATGGAGGATGCGCTTGCTTGGGTCGATCGTCTGCGGGATCATGTCGGTTTGTTCAAGGTTGGGAAGGAATCGTTTGTCCGCTTCGGGACAGAGATCGTTCGGCAGATCCATGCCCGCGGCGGAAAAATCTTTCTGGATCTCAAATTCCACGATATTCCCAACACCGTGGCCCGTGCGGCGGAGGCCGCCTGCGGACTGGGCGTGGCCATGTTCAACCTCCACGCCCTCGGTGGAATGCGGATGATGATGGAGGCCGTCGGCGCGGTGCGGAGGCTCGCGGAACAATCCCCGGAAAAGCCGCCGGTGGTTCTTGCGGTGACCATTCTGACCAGCCTGAACGACGATGATCTTAAACTCCTCGGTTTCCATGTGGGAACCCGGGAGGCGGCACTGCATCTTGCCCGTCTTGCCCAGGATGCGGGCCTGTCCGGCGTGGTGGCATCTGCGGAAGACGCCGCCGCGATCCGGAAAGCCTGCGGCGATCAATTCCTGATCGTGTCCCCCGGGATCCGCGGGATCGGAGAAGTCGCGGGCGACGATCAAAAAAGGATCGTAACCCCCGCTGAAGCCGTCTCCTCCGGGGCCGACTATCTGGTGGTGGGGAGGCCGATCCGTCAGGCGACCGATCCCGCCGCGGCGGCCGATGCGATTGCGGAAGAGATCGCACGGGGGATTGCGCGAAGGGCTTTCCGGCCGCGACGTCCGTCTTGAAGATTTTCGAATCACCCGATTGCGGAGGGATGTCGTGCAGGTGATCTATGGCATCAACCCTCTCCTGGAGATGATCCTTTCCGATCCGACGCCACTGGAAAAAATCGTCGTTGCGGATGGGCGGGGAGGGTCGGAGTTGCGGAAGATCCTGAGATTGGCCGATGAATACGGGATCCCCGTAGAGATCGGTGGGCGGGAAAAGGTGGAGAAACTGGCGCCGCGCCAGGTCCATCAGGGTGTTGCGGCCCTCTGCCGGGAGCATGCGTACGTCACCGTGGATGAGGTGATCGCCAATCGCCATGAAAGGTCCAAGCACAACCTGGTGGTTCTGCTGGATGGCATCGCCGATCCGCAGAATCTGGGTTCCATCATCCGGACCGCTTGCTGCTGCGGTGCGAACGGCGTCATCATTCCGGAGAACCGCGCAGCCTCGATCACGGCGTCCGTCGCCAAGGCTTCCGCGGGAGCGGTTCATCATCTGCCGACGGCCATGGTGGTCAACCTGGCTCGCACCATTGAATACCTGAAAGAAAAGGGGTTCTGGATCTACGGCGCCGACGCGGAGGCGCCTATGGATATCGAGACGCCGGACTATGAGGGGAATGTCGCCGTGGTCATGGGAAGCGAGGGCCGGGGGCTTCGGCCTCTGATCCGGAAAAAGTGCGATTTCCTGTTGGCCATTCCCTTGCGGGGGCGGATATCCTCTTTGAATGTTTCGGTCGCGGCCGGCGTAATCCTTTTTTCGATTCTTAGAAAATGGGGGAGCTAATCATGCCGTTTTTCTTATGGCAGGCGGAAACGAAAAAAGGGGAAACCCAAAAGGGCGAAATCAACGCCGCCAACGAAGCCGCGGTCAGGGGTCAACTTCGTCGACAGGGATACAAATCGATCACCGTCAAAAAAAAACCGAAGGATCTCTTCGAGAATATCCCTTTTCTCCAGAAGAAGGTCTCGGAGAAGGATGTGGTGGTCTTCGCCCGGATCTTTTCCACCATGATCAATGCCGGCCTTCCACTGATTCAGTGCCTGGACCTTCTTGGGAAACAGGAACAGAACAAAACCTTCGCCAAGGTGATCGGGGGCATTAGGGAGGATATTGAAGGCGGTTCCACGCTGACCGATGCGCTTAAAAAATATCCGAAAATCTTCGATGAACTTTTTGTCAATCTCGTTGCCGCCGGGGAAAGCGGCGGCATCCTGGATGTGATTCTGCAACGCCTCTCCGGCTACATGGAGAAGGCTATGAAATTGAAGAGCAAGGTTAAGGGAGCGATGACCTATCCGATCAGCGTTTTGGTCATCTCGATCGGCGTCGTGGCCGTTTTGCTGCTGAAGGTCATCCCGGTTTTCCAGAAAATGTTCGAAGGGATGGGTTCATCTCTGCCCGGACCGACACAGTTTCTGGTGGACGCAAGCCAGTTTGCTCAGAATTATTTTCTGTATATGGTCATGGGGCTGGTCGCTCTCGTCTATGGATTCAAACGGTACTATGCGACCGAAAAAGGGAAGCTCGCGATAGACGGGCTGATCCTGAAGTTGCCGGTTTTTGGTCCGTTGCTGAAGAAGGTGGCCGTGGCCAAGTTCACCAGGACGCTCTCCACCATGATGGCCAGCGGCGTGCCGATTATGGAGGGGTTGGGCATCGTCAGCAAGACGGCGGGAAACAAGATCGTTGAAATTGCGTTGATGAAAACGAGACAGAGCATCAGCGAGGGGAAGACGATCGCTGAACCGCTGATGGAAACCGACGTCTTTCCCGCCATGGTGGTGCAGATGATCGCCGTCGGCGAAGCGACCGGCGCCCTGGATACGATGTTATCCAAGATCGCCGATTTCTATGACGACGAGGTGGATGCGGCGGTCGGCGCCATGACGGCGTTGCTGGAGCCTTTCATGATGGTGTTTTTGGGCGGCGTGGTCGGCGGGATGATTGTTGCGATGTACCTGCCCATCTTCCAGATGGCTGCCGCCGCGGGATAGCCGGGATAGCAACGAAAAATATGGGCAGGCGGCTTGCCGTGGCTGTGTGGAGCGTGGGAAAAATGGTCGGGATGGCGCGATTTGAACGCGCGACTCCTGCGTCCCGAACGCAGTGCCCTACCAAGCTGGGCCACATCCCGACAATTGTGGTTCATATCCAATTTGCAATGAATTGTCCATCCTTTTTTTCGGTTCCTGGGAAAAAGAGCGACATCTGTCTCTTCGCGCGGCGATTGCGCTGCCCGTAAGTTTCCATCACGTGTCCTTCCGCCGCCGGAAGATCCCGTTTGTGTTTTTAAGATCGACATGGTAGGAATGAGGGCAGAACGTTTTTCGAGGTAAGATCGTGATCATCTACGACCTCAAGTGCCGAAACGGGCATAAATTCGAGGGATGGTTTCAGAACCGGATGGCCTTCGAGGGGCAAAGGTCGCAAAAACTTGTCGCATGTCCCGTGTGTGGAAACACCGAAGCGACGTTGATTCCCTCATCGGTGGCGATTATGGGGCGGGACCATCGTTCCGCGGCGGTGAAAAAAGAAATCCGACCGTCGCCGCAGAAGGTCCTGCGGGAATTTCATGAATTTGTCCAGAAGAACTTCGATAACGTGGGTAATAAATTCGCGGAAGTGGCCCTCCGGATTCATCATGGAGAAGAAGATGGAAGAAACATCCGAGGAACCACGACCGGGAGCGAGGAAGAGACACTCCGGGAAGAGGGAGTCCAATTCATCAAGCTTTCCCTGCCGAAGCTGGACAGTTGAAGATTGGCAGGGCTAACGGCGATACGCTGATATTCCCCTCGACATTATGATCAAGACCTATCAAAGCATCGACAAGGCTATCGGAGATACGCCGCTTGTTGAGATACGCCGATTGAATCCCAACAGCCGGATACGGATCTTCGCCAAGCTCGAATATTTCAATCCCGGCGGTTCGATCAAGGACCGGGTCGCCGCGTATATGATCGAACAGGCCGAGCGTCGCGGAGAGTTGACGAAGGACAAGGTGATTCTGGAAGCCACCAGTGGAAATACGGGCATCGGCTTGGCGTTGGTGGCGGCGTCCAAGGGCTACGGGCTCTGTCTGGCGATGCCGGAGTCCGCAAGCGAGGAGCGAAAGCGCATTCTGAAAGCGTTGGGGGCGGAATTGGTTCTCACGCCTGCGAACCAGCGGACCGACGGGGCCATCGAGGTTGCCTACAACCTGATGCGTGAAAACCCCGACCGCTATTTCTGCACCGATCAGTTCAACAATGCCGACAATGTCGGGGCCCATTATCACGGAACGGGCGAAGAGATCTGGCGGCAGACGGAAGGCAGGGTCACCGTGGTCGTTGCGACCCTGGGCACCAGCGGCACGGCCATGGGGGTCTCCAAGAGACTGAAGGAATACAATCCAGCCGTTCGGATCGTGGGGGTGGAACCCTATCTTCAACACCGCATTCAGGGTTTGAAGAACATGAAGGAATCCTACCGCCCGGGGATTTATGACCGGAACAGGCTGGACGAAAAAATCAACATCCTCGACGAAGACGCCTTCGAAATGACCCGCCGGTTGGCACGGGAGGAAGGCCTGTTTGTGGGGATGAGTTCCGGAGCCGCCATGCATGTCGCCGCGCAGATGGCGCGGGAATTGGAGGAGGGCGTCATCGTGGCGATTTTTCCGGACGGCGGAGAGCGGTATCTCAGCACGGATCTCTTCACGGACCGCACACAGTCGAGCCTGAAAATCTACAACACGATCACAAAGGAGAAGGCGGCCTTCAAACCGCTCCGACCGGATGAAATCCTGATGCATTCCTGCGGACCCACCGTGCATGAGGTTCCGCATATCGGAAATTTCCGACGTTTCATCGTCTCCGATCTGATCCGCCGCTATCTCGAATACCAGGGCTTCCGGGTCAAGCATGTCATGAACATTATTGATCTTGATGACCGCTCCATTCGGGGGGCCGAACAGGCAGACGTCGATTTGGCGACCTATACGGAGAAAGGGGCGAAGGTGTTTCTCGAGGGGCTTCGTGCATTGAACCTGCGGCCCGATGAAGAATATCCCAGGGCGAGCGGTCATTTCGACGAGATGGTGAAACTCGTCGAAAAGCTGGTGCAGAAGGGATATGCCTATGAGAAGCTGCGGTCGGTCTATTTCGACATTTCGAAGCTTGCGGACTACGGCTGCCTGTCCAATGTGGTTCATCAGAAAGGAGAACCAGGGCGGACGGTCGATCAGGACGACTATGAAAAGGACAGCCCGGCCGACTTCACGCTGCTGAAGCGGTCCACCCTGAGCGAGTTGAAAAAGGGGTTCTATTTCAAGACCCGCTGGGGAAATGTGCGGCCGAGTTGGCATCTGGAGTGCGCGACGGCGGCAATGAAATATCTGGGGGAGACATTCGATATCCATGCAAGCGGCGCGGACGTGATTTTTCCCCACTGCGAGAATGTGCTGGCCATCGGCCGGGCGGCGACGGGAAATCGTCCGGCGAACTACTGGCTCCATACCGAACTTGTCCTTGTAGAGGGGGCGAAAATGTCCCGCTCACTCGGCAATGCGGTCACGCTGGAGGATCTGGAGAAAAGGGGATATCGGGGCCGCGAGGTTCGATTTTTTCTCCTCGGTTCCCATTACCGGAAACCCCTTCATTTTTCGTACGGGGCACTGGAAACCGCCAAGAATACCGTCAGGAAGCTGGATGGTTTCATTCAGCGCCTGATTCGTTTTACGCCGGGCAACGGTTATCCCGATACGGATCAGATGATTTATGATGTAAAACAAGAATTTGCCGGTGCCATGGACGATGATTTCAACGTTTCCGGAGCACTGGCTGCGCTGTTCGGCTTTATCCGTCGGGTCGGGTTGCCGCTATCGCACGGGCAGTTCAGCGAATCGGAGCGAAACCGGATCCTGGAAACCGTCCAAAGACTGGATTCGGTCTTGGGGGTTATGAATTTCGAGGAAGAGCAGCTCGGTGAAGCAGCGCGTCTTCTCATGCGGGAGAGGGAAATGCGGAGGACAGAGGGGCGTTGGGAAGAAGCTGATCGGATCCGGGACAGGCTTGCGGAAATGGGTGTCGAGATTTCCGATACACCGGGCGGGATGGTTTGGCGTTTGAAATCGTCTGCACGCAAAAAAAATCTTGACAAACCGCGACATAAAAATTAGTGTCACTTGATTCACGAAGGACGTGATGATTCCGTTCGAGTTGTTTTTGAGGGAAGCATCCTGTAATGTTCTTTTATATTAGCTGGTTAGATTCGCTGGCGTAGCTCAATCGGTAG
>DIKL01000006.1 GCA_002424545.1 Syntrophaceae bacterium UBA5619 | reverse complement strand
CTGCCAAACTACTGTAAAAGAAAAGGCAAGACTTTTTCTGGCGTTACTTCTGCTGATCTGGGCAGCGGGTTGCGCCGGTCATCTGTCCCGGGGTGCGCCGTCCGAGCCGATCCCGCTGACGATCCTGTTTTTCAACGACCCGCACGGCCATCTGGTGCCGTTTGAAATCAAAAACGGGGACAAAAAGGAGGAGGTGGGCGGCATTGCCCGCATGGCCGCCGTGGTCCGCGACATCCGCGCGGAAAACAGCCGCAAAAATATCCGCACGTTGCTTCTGGTGGCCGGTGACCTGCTGCAGGGCACGCCGATGTCCACGGTGTTCCGCGGCGAGCCGGATGTCGAATGCCTCAACGCGATGGGCGTCGACGTGGTCACCGTCGGCAACCACGAATTCGACTTCGGATTGGAAAACTTCCGCCAGTTGCAGGGCAGGGCCGCTTTCCCGTTTCTGAGCGCCAACATCGTGGAGAAGGCCGGCGGCCGGCCGCTCTGCAATGCCTTCCGGACCATTCCATTGAGGGATGGCCTGGAGGTCACTGTGATCGGCGTCACTACCGAAGAGCTGCTGACCACCACACTGCCGGCCTATGTCGCCGCGCTGGATGTGAACGAAGCGGTATCCTCCGTCCGACAGGTTTATGACCGGGTTCGCTCCCGGGGGCCGGTGGTCCTGCTCTCCCACTGCGGGTACCGAAAAGACCGGGAGATTGCCGGGGCTCTGCCCGACCTCGCCGCCGTGATCGGCGGGCACGACCATATTCTGTTATCGCCGTACCCGCAGGTGGGCCGGGTTCCGATATTTCAGGCCTTTGAAAAGGGGCGCATTCTGGGCCGGATCGATTTGCGGATCGATCCCGTTTCCAAAAAGGCCGATCTGGTGGGCCACGCCTATATTCCGATCGCCGACAGGATAGAACCGGACCTGAGGGTGGCCGCGATCGTGGCCGGGTATCAGGGGCGGTTGGGCGACCGGTTCAAGGAGGTGATCGGGCATGCGGATATGTTCTTGAACGGCGAGCGCGGAAGCATCCGCCACCAGGAGACCTCACTCGGGAATTTTGTGGCCGACATCATGATCGGCCATACGGGCGCGCAGATCGCCCTGATCAATTCGGGGTCGATCCGCGCCAGCATCCGGCAGGGGCCGATCACGCTGGAGGATGTCTTTAAAACCGTGCCGTTTCCCAATGAATTGGTGACGATGGCGTTGACGGGGGCGGAGATCGAACAGGCCCTTTTGCGGTCCGTCAGCCGCACGCCGGCGGATGCGGACGGCGGCTTTTTGCAGGTTTCCGGGATCGCGTTCGACGTACGCGGCCGGTCGGTGGAGAACGTTCGGGTCGGAAAAGACGGTCAGCCGCTGCAGCCCAAAACGGTTTACAGGGTCGCCATCACCGATTTTCTGGCCACCGGCGGCGACAACTACACGGTTTTCAAAGGCAAGGACCACATCCAAACGGGGCTGCCACTCCGGGAGTTGCTGGTCGATACGATCCGGCGGCTCGAGGTGATCCGGGCGAGCGAAGAGGGACGAATTCGGCGGCAAGGTGAATTCACCTCAAAAGGGAGAGAGGGGGTAAAATGGCCGGTCCGCTGAAAGGAATGAAGATTCTCGATTTCACGACGCTCTTGCCGGGGCCCTACGCGACAATGACGCTGGCGGATCTCGGCGCGGACGTTCTGCGCATCGTATCCGGCTCGCGCCCGGACCTGGCCTCTTTTCTGCCGCCGTTTTTGCCGGGCACGAACCTCTCCTGCGCAATCGCCTACCTCGGCCGCGGGAAGCGCTGCATGACGCTGAACCTCAAGGACCCGAGGGCCGGCGCGATCATCCGCAAACTGGTCGGCGAATACGACATCGTGATCGAACAGTTCCGCCCCGGCGTCATGGCCAAGCTTGGTTTGGACTACGGATCGCTCAAGACGACCCATCCCTCGCTGATCTATTGCTCGCTGACCGGGTACGGCCAGACGGGGCCGATGAGAAACCGCGCGGGGCACGACATCAACTACCTCGCCCGCGCGGGCGTGGCCGCCTGCTCGGGACGCAAGGAGACCGGCCCCTGTCTTTGCGGGGTCCAGATTGCCGACGTCGCCTCGGGGTCGAACCACGCGGTGATCGGCATCCTGGCGGCCGTCGTCCACCGGAACCGGACCGGCGAGGGGCAGTATCTGGATGTTTCGATGACCGACGGCGCCGTCGCCTTCAACGCCCTTTTCGCCGCCGCGTATCTGGTGGACGGATCGGAAAACTGCTGCGGGGAGGGGGTCCTCAACGGCGGTTCGCTCTACGATTTCTACGAAACCAGGGACGGGAAATACATCAGCGTCGGCGGCCTGGAGCCGCAATTCTTTTCCGCTTTCTGCGAGGCGATCGGTCGACCCGATCTGATTTCCGGCGGCGTGATCCCTTCGGATCTGCCGCGCGTCAAGGAAGAGGTGCGCCGGGCGGTGAAAACGAAGACCCGGGACGAGTGGACGGCCTTGTTCGGGAAGATCGACGCCTGCGTGGAGCCGGTCCTGTCGCTGGGCGAGGCGCTGGAAGACGATCAGGTCCGGGCGCGCGGGATGGTGGTCGAGGTGGGCCTGCCGGGGGGCGGCAAGGTGAAACAGCCCGGCCATCCGATCCGCTATTCGGCCACGCCGCCGGAATACGGTCCGGCCGGCTGCGCGGCGGGCATCCATACGCGAGAGGTTCTCCTCAGACTTGGCTACCGTAACGACGAGATCGACGAATTCGAAAAGACGGGACTGTTCCGCTGAACGCGCCAAGATCACGCCGGAGGGTACGGACCGGCGTGGCCGTAACAGAGGTTTCGGGCCCTGCCGGCAAAAAGCCGGAGGGTGGGGAATCGCTTGCGGTCGGCGGTGCGCATATTCTTGTTGAAAAAGGGGTCGTCCCTTGTTAATCTGCCCGGGAAACCAGTCTCAAAAGCGCTCCCTCCATCTTTCGTTGACAGAGGATTTCCCCTTCGCCGTCGCTGCCGCCGACAGCCGGTTGACCGATGCGGTGGGAACGGCGAGGTTGCCGTTTTTTACAGGTCGGAATCATTGCTCATTTCCTGTTTTCCGCGTAAAGCGGTCACTTTCTCGGAATGGATAAGGAGGGACCATGGCGCCATCGAAAATCTGGTTCATGAATGCCCGCGCACGACGTTTCCTGGAATCGACGGCCATCAAGGCCCGCCAGCTCCTGGAGTATTCGGGATGGCTGGACGGTTTGCGGAAAGGCGATATCGTGGCGGTCAAGACCCACATGGGCGAGGCCTACAACGTCGGCTATCTGCGGCCCGTGATCATCAGCACCCTCGTCACCCTGCTCAAGGAGCGGGGAATGCGACCCTTCGTCACCGACACGACGACCATGCCCTACCACCCCTGGATCAGTCGGACCCTGGCGATGGACCATCTCGAAACGGCGAACAACAACGGCTACAACCAGGGGTCCGTCGGCTGCCCCATCGTCATCGCCGACGGCTGGCTCGGGACCGATGATGTGACCGTAGACCTCCAGGGGCGGGGAAACTACCTCACAAAGCAGTTCGTGTCCCGCGCGATTGCCGACGCGGATGCGCTTTTATCGGTGGCCCATTTCAAGGGACACCCGGCCGGCGGCTACGGGGGATCGCTCAAGAACATCGGCGTCGGCGGGGCGAGCAAGCGCGGCAAGATGAACCTCCACGGGGCGCTGGCCGGCGACAAGCCCGTCATCGACGCTTCGCTTTGCCCGGGCCGAAAGTGCGAATGGTGGCAGGTCTGCGAGGATTGCTGCCCGGAAGGGTCCGTGAAGGTGACGGATCAGGGGCTCACGGTGGACCTGGACAGTTGCGTCTACTGCTTCGCATGCGCAAACCTCTGCGTCAACATGGCCGGAATCAAGGCGATTCAGCGTTTCGACCATCTTCCCACCCTCGGCCGCCGCATCGCCGATTCGGCGCTGGCCTGCATGATGACCAAGGATGCGGGGAAGGCCTTCTTTCTCAATTTCGCGATGGACATCTCCCCGAGCTGCGACTGTTACGGCTGGACCGACACCCCCATCGTGAACGGCATCGGCATCCTGGCTTCCTACGATCCGGTGGCCATCGACAAGGCCTGCATCGACATGATGAACGCCGCCCCGGGCCTCCTCAATTCCGAGGCGGAGGAGTTCGGGGCGCTGGAATGCGGCGCGAAGAAACTCAACCTGATCAAGGGAAAGGATGTCGAGGCGCAGGTTCATGGCGGCGTCGCCAACGGCCTGGGTTCGGACGAGTACGTCATCGAAGAAGCACCGCTGGACCGCAGCCAGACGGCGATCAACACCTTCTATCCCGAGATACGGGCCCGGAAACTCAAGGGAATGTACGAAAAGAACCATCCGCTCAAGGGGCTGGACACCGCATCCTTCGGCCGGCAGACCGAGCAGATGAAGGACCCGCGCCATCCCAAAAAGTAGTCCGAATCGGACGGGGACATTGAATGGAAAGGAGATACGGTTATGGCCAGCCTGATCATCGATCCGAGGGACCAGAAGTTCGTTCTTTATGAGATGCTCAATGTCGAGGAACTATGCAAAACCCCTCTCTACGCCGACTTTTCGCGGGACCTGTTCGACATGACCCTGACCGAAGCGGAGAGGTTCGCCACGGGCGTCGTATTCCCCTGCCTTGCCGAGGGGGACCGGGAAGGGTGCCGCCTGGAAAACGGGAACGTCCATATCCCCAAGTGCTTTCACCGCTGTGCCCGGATCTATCGGGAGGGCGGCTGGACGACGATGAACGTCGCCGCCGCAAACGGCGGCCAGGGTTTTCCGCGGGTCATCGCCGTGGCGGCCAAGGAGTGGTTCAGCCACAACAGCGCCTTTGTCAGTTACTTCACGCTGACCGAAGGGGCCGCCAACCTGATCGAAACGTACGGCACGGAAGCGCAGAAGAAGAAATACCTGCCGAAGATGCACGAGGCGGTCTGGGGCGGGACAATGGCCCTGACCGAACCGGACGCCGGCACCGACGTGGGAAATCTCAAGACGAAGGCGATCCGCCGGCCTGACGGGACGTTCCGCCTCCAGGGGACGAAGATGTTCATCACCGCCGCGGACAGCGACATCATGGAGAACATCATCCATCCCGTCCTCGCCCGGATCGAGGGCGACCCGCCGGGGACCGGCGGAATCTCGATCTTCCTCGTTCCCAAGTTTCTCGTGAACGACGACGGGACGCTGGGGAAACGGAACGACTATTCGATCGGGAAGATCGAGGAGAAGATGGGGATCCACGGTTCGGCGACCTGTTTGGTCAACCTGGGCGACAACGGGGAGTGCCACGCGGAGCTTCTGGGCGAAGAGCGCCAGGGGATGAAGATCATGTTCCAGATGATGAACAGCGCCCGGATCGGCATCGGGATCCAGGGCCTGTCCGGCGCCTCCATCGCCTACCTCCATGCGCTGCAGTACGCCAAGGAGCGCCTTCAGGGCTCGTCGCTCGCGGAGATGAAAAATCCGGCGGCCCCCCGGGTGCCGATCATCCAGCACCCCGATGTCCGGCGGATGCTTTTGTGGATGAAGGCCCACACGGACGGGTTCCGCGCGCTTCTCTACTTCACGGCCCTCTGCGCGGACCGCGGCGAGACGGATGAAGTCGAGGCGGAGAAGGAGAAGTGGCTGGGATTTCTGGAGGTCCTGACCCCGATCTGCAAGGCCTACTGCACCGATATGGCCTTCCGGGTGACGGAGATGGCGATCCAGGTCTACGGCGGATACGGCTATTGCTCCGATTACCCCGTGGAGCAGTTTCTCCGCGACGAGAAGATCGCCTCGATCTACGAAGGGGCGAACGGCATCCAGGGGCTGGATCTGGTGGGGCGGAAGCTTGGACTCAAGAAGGGGATGTACTTCATGAACCTGCTGGGCGAGATGGGCAAAACGGTCGGCCGGTATCAGGCGGCCCTGCCGGAGCTGGCCCCGGACGTCCAGGCCGCGATCAACACGCTGGCCGAGGTCGCGATGCTCTTTGCCGCGAGCGGGAAGGCGGGAAAGTTCCTGATTCCCGTGGCCAACGCTTATCCGTTCCTGATGCTGATGGGGCAGGTCGTCATGGCCTGGATGCTTCTCTGGCAGGCCGGCGTGGCGCAGGAGAAGCTCGCCGCCCCGGACGGCGGCGGGGCGGATAAAGCCTTCTTTACGGGGAAACTTGCAACCGCCCGGTATTTCATCAAGCACGTTCTGCCCGAGGTGGACGCGGCGGCAAAGGGGATCAAAAGCGAGGATCTCTCGATGATGGAGATTCCGGACGGGGCCTTCGCCTCCTGACAACCCCCGATAATCTTCCCCCTTGGGATCAGCCCCTTATGTCGCCGGGAGGCTCGTTTTGTTTCGTTCGTACTGACCCAGCACGCGGCGGGTATAGCGGCTGTCCGCGTCTCCGTTGCGGGACAGGAGTCTTTTGGCGCGGTTGTGTCCGACGTTGTAGGCCAGGAGGACCTCGTTGGTGCTTTTGAAATTCGAGCGGAGCCAGGAAAGGTAATACAGGCCGAAACGGACATTGTTGGCCGGCTCGAAAAGGTCCAACACGCCCCGGTAGGGAATGCCCGCCTTTTCGGAGATGAAGGAGGCCAGAATCGGCCGTATTTGCATGATGCCGCGGGCGCCGGCCTGGGAGACGGCATCGTTGCGGAAGTTGCTTTCGACCGCCATGATGGCGAGCACCAGCCGGTAGTCGATCCCATGGAAGCGGGATTCCTCATAGAGGATCCTGGCGATGGAGGGGATCTGTTTGGACGAGAGGTCTGTCCGTCCGTCCTGAAGGTGATCTTCAATCATCTGCACGGTTCTTGCCGATGTGAAACGGTGCATGTCGTAGAGGGGTTTCGTCATGGCGACGTTCGCGATGAATACCATGACGACGGCCGCGGCGAGCATACATCCGATGGGCAGCGCACGTTTACGGTTCATTGTTCTCCTCCGTACTTTCTCCCAACCATACCGAAATTTCGGCCGGCAATGCCTTATCGAATAGACACAAGGGTATCCGCAGGAGATGCGCGTCGATAACGGGAGGGCAAAATACCGGATAAGGGCTCGGAATAACGGCAGATATTGGGTTGTTGGCTATAGATGTTCAGCAATCATGGCTGCCTCTATAGCCGAAAGGTATCTTGATTGCAAGCATTAAATTTTCCTGCTATTTATCTCTCCGTTGAAACGTGGTTCGTCGGACGACACACTCTATATGAAAAAGGAGGATGATGATGATGGCTCAAAAGAAGACGGTGCAAGTGGGAAAGAAATTGAAAGGATTTATGCTGAAGGACCAAAACGGCCGGGAGTTCGATACGGTCGACTGCGCAGGGAAGAGGGTTCTGCTCTCCTTTCATCCGCTGGCCTGGACCGCCGTGTGCGCCCAGCAGATGCAGTCGCTGGAAAAGAACAAAAGAGCGCTGGACAAGCTCAACACCGTGGCCGTCGGCCTGAGCGTCGACAGCGTGCCCTGCAAGGCAGCCTGGGCCAAAAGCCTGAAAATCAAGAACACCCGTCTCCTGTCCGATTTCTGGCCCCACGGCGGGGTGGCCAAATCCTTGGGGATCCTGCGGGCCGAAGGGATTTCAGAGAGGGCCAACCTCATCGTCGATGAAAAGGGCAAGGTGATCTTCGTCAAGATTTATCCGATCCGCCAGCTTCCCGACATGGCGGAAATTCTGACGGCCCTGAAGGCCTGACGGGACGGCGGATCTCCAGTGAAATCATCCGGATGCCCGGTCGCCGTGGTGTGCCTGCGCCGGAAAGCGACACATCACAAGGGTGTTTGCTGCGCGAAAAAGGACGACAATGGTTTTTGAAAAGAACGGATATGGGAACCGTCCGGCCGACGCGACCCGCGATCGGGCATTTGAAAAGCTTACGATGCCGGAGTTTCTGACCCGGACCGCGCGGCGCTTTCCCGACCGACCGGCGCTGGTCTTCATGGATAAGAAGATCTCCTACCGGACATTGGAAGGGCTGGTGAACCGCTTTTCCAGAGCCCTGACGGCAATCGGCGTGAAGGCGGGCGACAAGGTGGCGATGCTGCTGCCCAACATGCCTCAGCTTGTCATCGCCAACTATGCGGCTTTCAGGATCGGTGCGGTGCCGGTGCCCATGAACCCGCTTTTCACCTTGCACGAGCTTGCCCATCAGCTCAATGATTCCGATGCCTCCGTTCTGATCGCGCTTGATCTCCGGCTTCCGCTGGCCATGGAGCTCAAAGGGAAGACGCGGATCCGCACGATCATCGCCTGTCATGTTACCGACTATCTTCCTTTTCCGGGCAACAGGCTCCTCCCTTATTTTCATCCGAACCTGTACCTGAAGGTCACACCGGAGGAGGGAATATATGAATTTCTCCCGCTGATCGGCCGATATCCCGACACGCCAGTGGAAAACGCCGCGTGCTGGGAGGAGGTGGGGGCGCTGCTGTACACCGGGGGAACCACGGGCGTCGGCAAGGGGGTGATGCTGACCCATGAGAACATCTCCTGCAACTGCCAGCAGCTCCGGGCCTCTTTTCCGGACGCCGAGGAAGGTCGGGAGAGCATCCTGGCGGTCTTTCCGTTCTTCCACTCCGCCGGCTGGACGGGGATGCAAAATTTGTCGATCATCTCCGGCTGGACCGATATCCTGGTTCCTCGGCCCGATCCGCAGGTCATCATCGAGATCCTCAAGAAGCACAAACCGACGCTGCTGCCGGGGGTGCCGACCGTGTTTATCGGGCTCCTGGGCGAGGAGGCGTTCCGCAAGATGGATCTCTCCTCCGTAAAGGCCTTCCTGGCCGGCGCGGCGCCGCTTCCGCTGAAGGTGATCGAGAGGCTCAAGGTCCTCAAAAATTGCCCCGTCATCAATGTCTACGGCCTGACCGAAATCGGCCCGATGGGAACGGCCACCCCCTGGGGCGGTGCGGAGAAGCCGGGAACGGTCGGTGTGCCGCTGGTCGGCACGGATCTGAAGATCGTCGACCTGGAAACGGGAACACGGGAGCTTTCGACGGGCGAACCGGGGGAGATCTGCTTCCAGGGGCCGCAGGTGATGAAGGGCTATTACAAAAGGCCCGGGGAAACCGCGACGGTCCTGAGGGACGGCTGGCTCTACACGGGGGACATCGGCTTTCTCGACGCCGACGGCTATCTCACGATTGTAGACCGCAAGAAGGAGATGATTGTCGCCGGCGGCTTCAACGTCTATCCCCGGGAAGTGGACGATGTCCTCTTGACCCATCCCAAGGTCCTCGAAGCCTGCACGATCGGCGTCCCGGACGAATACCGCGGCGAAACGGTAAAATCCTACATCGTCCTTCGGGCCGGGCAAAAAGCCGATTCGGAGGAGATCATTGCCCATTGCCGCGGGAAGCTGGCCGCCTACAAGGCGCCGCGGATCATCGAGTTTATCGACGATCTTCCCAAAAGCGCGGTCGGCAAGGTCCTCCGACGCGAACTGAAGGCCCGCAGCGAAAACCGGTAAAAATAAGACGCATACGCGTCGTTTGCGGGGGAGAAGAGAGCTTGACGGAACCGGATCGGAAACGAATCGGCCTCATCGCCGACAGCCACGGCGACCTTGCGGCCACGGCGAAGGCGATCCGCCTTTTGCGGGAACGCGATGCGGACCTGCTCATTCATCTGGGCGATTTCTGTGATTCCGTCCGTCATGAACGGGCGGCGGCGATGATCGATCTTCTCCGGGAAAACGACGTCCGCGCCGTGAAGGGCAACAACGATTTTCTCGTGGAGAACATGCTGGCCGACGTCCGCCGGACGCAGGATGCGAAAGGATTCCGGGTTTTGGCCTATCTGCGAAAAATCCCCGCGGTCCGCGCCCGGGGGGACGTTCGCTTCGCCCATTCCCTTCCCTCGGATGCGTTCCGGGCCTTCTACGAGCCGATCGACCGGGGAAACACGCAGCGGGCGGAAGAGCTCTTCGCCGAAGCGGATTTCCGAATCCTCTGCTGCGGCCATTCGCACCTTCCAGTGCTCTTCCGGGAGGCCGGCGGCCGGGTGACGCGGGAAGCGGTTCCGATGGGGAAAGCGATGGTTCTCAAGGCCGACGAACGCTACATTCTTGTTGCCGGCGCGGTGATGAACGGGGAGTGTGCGCTGTACGACGAGGCGGCCGGAACATACGAACGTCTCCGGACCGCGGAATCACAAGGTCGATGAAGCCGGCGCGGTTCGACTGGACTTGTGATTTCTTCCGCGATCGGATATGTCAAGACCGTTATTTTTGCCCCTGCCGGGGCGACAACGGGACCTGTCACGCCATGGGGGAAAAACGCTGCCTGATCATTGCCGATGACCTGACCGGAGCGGCCGACGCGGGCGCCCATTTTGCCGGACGCGGCCTGCGGACGCTCCTGGTTTCCTTCGGGAAGGGCGGCATTCGCTCCCGACGCAGCGGGCCGTGCGGTCCGGCAATCGAGATCCTGGCGGTGAACACCGCCTCCCGGGCGCTTCCGCCGGCGGAAGCCTTCCGCATCCACGCCGATCTGCTGGGGACCCATGGCCGGGAAGCGTTTCCGATCCTGTACAAGAAGATCGATTCCACCCTCCGGGGCAATATCGGCGCCGAAATCGAGGCCGTCCTGCGGCAAACCTCCCTGCCCGTCTGTTTGCTGGCCCCGTCTTATCCGGAACAGGGGCGGACACTGGAAGGGGGGATCCTGATGGTCGACCGCAAGCCTCTGTCGCTCACGGAGGCGGCCCGGGACGCGACCTCTCCCGTCCGGGAGTCCGATCTCTGCCGGTTGCTGGCCGACCAGACCTCGCTGTCCGTGGGGAGCGTGGACCTCTCTGCTGTTGCGGCGGGCAAGCGGAGGCTCGGCGAATGGGTTCGGGAAAAGATGGCCGGGGGGTGCCGGATCGTTGTCTGCGATGCCACCAGCCGCCGCGACCTGAAGACGATTGCGGAAGCCGCCTTTTCCATGCCGACCATGCCCCTTCTCGCCGGATCCTCCGGTCTGGCCGGCGAGGTCGCGCGGATCGTGGCTCCCGCGAAGATCGACGCCGAAACAGGGCTGAAAAAGAGGTTCGGGCACATCTTGATCGTCGCCGGCAGCGCTTCGACCGTAACCCAGAAGCAGATCCATCGGCTCGAGACCGACGGCATTCCCACCGGCGAGCTCCCCCGAAGCCTCGTTGCGGGCGGCGGCCGGGCCGGAACGGCGGAGCGGAAACGGATTATCGGCCTTCTGGGGCGAGCCCTTGCCCGCGGATGCGCGATCCTGCGGACCTTTTCCGAACGCGCAATCGCACAGAACGATGCGGCTCTCCCCGTCCCGCAGCGGATCGCCGGTCTGCTGGCGGGCATGGCGCTGGAGATCCTGCGGGAATCCCGGGTTGATCGGGACGATCTGGCGTTGGTCTTGATCGGCGGCGACACGGCCCTGAATGTCCTGCAATCGTTGGATTACGGGGGTATTGCATTGGAGGGGGAGCTGCTGGCGGGAATCGTCCGGGGAAATCTGCGGGGCGGACCCTGGAACGGCCTCGCCATCGTGACCAAGGCCGGCGCTTTCGGGCGGGAAGACACACTGCGGCAAATCATAGAGAAGCTCGGAAAAGGATAACGAGGCAACCGGTGAAACAAAGGAAAGCCGAGGCCGCGGGCGACGAAGAGGGTTTTGCCCGGGGGGAAGCGCGGAGAACAAAATGATGAGGGAATCGATGAAAAAACCATTGATCGGAATCAGCGTGGGCGATCCGGCGGGGATCGGACCTGAAATCACGGCGAAGACGCTGGCCATGCCGGAGATTTATGAGATAAGCCGACCGCTGGTGGTAGCGGAGTCGCGGATGATGCGCGAGGCCATCCGGTTTTCCGGACTAAACCTTGAGGTTCGCGCCGTGGCGACCCCCGGGGAGGGGCTCTACCGGTACGGCGTCATGGATGTGCTGGATCTGAAGAATATCGAGCCATCCGCCATCCGTCACAAGATCGCCGCCGCCGAAACGGGACGCGCCTCATTTGAATACGTGAAGAAGGTGATCGACCTGGCCCTGGCCGGCGAGATCGACGCCACCGTGACCGGCCCCATCAGCAAGGAGGCCATCAACCTGGCCGGTTTTCATTATGCGGGACATACGGAGATCTATGCCGATTTCACCCACACGAAGGATTATGCGATGATGCTGGTCCACGACCGGTTCCGTGTGATCCATGTCTCCACCCATGTCTCGATGCGCGAGGCCTGCGACCGGGTGAAGAAGGACCGCATCTGCCGGGTCATCCGGCTGGGATACGACGCCGTGAGGAAGCTGGGAGAGGAAAATCCGCGGATCGCCGTGGCGGGACTCAACGCCCACGCGGGGGAGGCCGGCCTCATGGGCCGCGAGGAGATCGAGGAGATCGAACCGGCCGTCCGGAAGGCCCGGGCGGAGGGGCTCAACGTCGAAGGGCCGATTCCTCCCGACACGGTTTTTTCCAAGATGCAGGGGGGGCAGTACGACCTGGTGGTGGTCATGTATCACGACCAGGGACACATTCCGACCAAGATCATCGGCTTTCAGTACGACGTCAAGACGAACACCTGGGGGAGCGTCTCCGGCGTCAACATCACCTGTGGGCTTCCGATTATCCGCGTCTCGGTCGACCATGGGACGGCCTTCGGGAAGGCCGGAGAAGGCCGCGCCAACCCGGAGAGCCTGGTGGATGCGCTCCGGATCGCCTCCCGGTTCGCTGCAACCGCTTAGAATCCCGCTATAATTCATTACGTCATCAGGCATGACGAATTTCATTGGACAGTGTGAAAGGAGATATGGATGAGAAAGGAATTCAAACGAGAACTCGTTGAACGGGCAGCGACGTTGGCCCTTGAATTCCGAAAGAAGGGGTTCCATTGCAGCGAGTCTGTTTTTTCAGCGATCAACGGCACGCTTCATATCACGGATCCATCCATGGTGCGGATTGTAACGGGATTCCATGGAGGAGGAGGTTCTCATAGGAAAGACCCGAATGTGGATCTGACGGCGGCTCTTGAGGAATTGGCTTCCGGCCGGGATAGACGACCTCCGGAAGAACTCCCCATCAGCATCACCGGACATTTATGCGGAGCTCTTGCCGCGGGCATCGTCTGCATCGGCTTCTTATACGGGCGTCGCCGGCCGACGGAGGATCTGACCTGTGTGGATGAGCTCTGTTATGAACTCCATCGTCGTTTCGAGGCCCGGTTCGGCGAAAAGTTATGTAAAGAATTGAGGAAAAAGTATGTCCCCCAGAGTGATAATCACACATGCGAATGCATTTATCAGGAGGGCGCCCGTCTGGCGGTGCAATTGATTTTGGAGGCACCCTCATTGGTTGACCGCTGCCCGAAAGTGGAGCCTTGGAAGGACTTGATTGAAGACCTCCAGCTCATCAACGAGCGTTGAGAGAGTGTCATCAGTTAATTCGTGACGACGCCTTAGTTGTGCTTCCATCCCTGAAGGATGTCGAGGTAACTCTTGGCGCGGGCATCAGCCGTCATGAAATCAAATAACGTGCAAGCATTACAGTCCTTGAAAATCTCCACTACAAACTTGTTGTCCACCGCGACACCAACTTTGAAGCTGGCCATCTGGGTGTTGTACACCGCTGTCTTGACGTTCTCCTTTTCATAAGAGGCGAGACTCCGGGTATCGTCAGAGGGGTCTTTGCTTTGAGTCTGGGCATCAGGGGGGGTGCTATCTCCGGACTGCAGGGCGCCTGACCCGATGAAATTGTTTCCCATCTCGATGGCCTCTTGAAAGGGGAGGAATTTCGCATAAACGAGTTGGCCGTTGACGCTCAGATGAAGGGCATGTCCCATGGATCCGCCCGAGGAACCGGGAGTGATATAGACGTACTTGGCGTAGCGGCCGTTTGCAGAGCGGGATACAATGTACTGTATTCCCCGGCTGTCCTCCGGCAATGCCTTCGGATCGATCTGATCCGATGACGCCATCAAAGATCCGCTGCGATAGGCATACTTCCATTGCTCAACCCGGTCATGAAGAACCCCTTGGGAGTCCGTCCAGGTCTTGCTCTTGATGTAAACGTCGCAATTCCCGCAGCCGCTATCACCCGTCTCCCAGTAATCTTCCACCACCTTGTCAATCATGAGGGTATACGAACAGACTTTGCAGCCGCTTCCCCCGCAGACAGCGTCTTTGTTGCAGTTGGTATCGGAACCGACGACGCCTCCAAATGCCGTGTTGTCGTGAAGCCGAAAGCGGAAGGTAACGGCTCCCGGCCCACTGGGGATATTTTCAACGAGCGTTTCACGTGTCCACCCGGGTCCGTAGAACTGAAACGGCATGGCTCCGTCGCCGATCTCCCCGCTGTTCATGTTAAATAAAAATCCGCCATTCTCATCGGTGGTGCCGCAATGCCCAAGCGCGCAGACTCGAATGCCGGAAGCGGCTCTTTGATTTTCTGCATTTGCTGCGCCGGAACCGGCTTCCGTGTCCGCCAAATATTCGACGGTGCCCTGAATGGAAAGATCTGCTGGAAGAGGGTCGGAACTGCTGCTGCAAGCGGCAAGAAAAATACCCATTAGACTAATGAAAACCAGACGGTTCAGACGGCGCATGCCTTTTTTTTGCATAACCCCTCCTTGAATCCGTTAGATAGTTTTTAATATCATACGGGATGGATCGCGTAATCGCGTTTATCTGTTTTGGCAACATATTTACCACCATTCCGATTTGAAATCCAGCAGAAGCATCCGTTTCCACCATTCCACGACTTCATGAAGGATGGTCTTCCGTGGCATCATTGCCCTGATCTCGACACGGATCCCGTGTTCTGGTATGATCCCCGCCGCCGAAAAGGTCACATCTCTTGTTGGTGCGGCATTCTTCCGGCAGGCTTCTTCGATCACGGATGCGACCCGAAACAGGACTCTTACCGCGGCGACCATGGAACCGACACGAAGAGACGCAGATCATTCAACAGGAAAGAGGACGATCGAAGCCGCGAAGGGGGAGTGGCGATCGTTTTGGATCACCGTTTTCATGGCGGGATTGTCGGTGGTCCTGATGTTCCTGCCGACGCCGGCCGGTCTCTCCGTGGCGGGACAGCGCGTGCTGGCCGTGGCCGTCATGGCGATCGGCCTGTGGTGCACTGATGCGATCCCGGCGGCGGTGACCGGGATCCTGTTGGTCATCGCGCTCGTGCTCTCCGGAGGCGTACCGGGGTTCCCGGAAGCGCTGGTCGGGTTTGCCGAACCGGTGGCCTATTTTCTCATCGGTGTGCTGACCATCGGCCTGGCGGTATTGCGGAGCGGCCTGGCCGAGCGGGTGGCGCGTTTCTTTCTCCGGCGCTGCCAAGGGAGCTCGCGGGCCCTTTACCTGCAAATGCTGCTCTCCTTCCCGCTGCTGACGTTTCTGCTTCCCTCGGCGACGACCCGCACCGGTATCCTCGTCTTCGTCTATGAACAGGCGCTGGATCTGGGCCACGTGCCCCGGGGCGCTCCTCTCGCCAAGGCAATCATGCTGGCGCTCAACTCCATCAACCGGCTCGCCTC
Organism: Syntrophaceae bacterium UBA5619; assembly: GCA_002424545.1. GTDB lineage: Bacteria > Desulfobacterota > Syntrophia > Syntrophales > UBA5619 > UBA5619. The sequence goes on along the minus strand of DIKL01000006.1, from coordinate 3,575 downwards.
CACCGTTCTGCTGACGGGAGGAATCACTCCGGTATTGGCTGCATCCCTGATCGGTGGGATCTCCTGGGGCCGGTGGCTTATGCTCATGTGCGTGCCCTACGCGGTTCTGCTCGCCCTCGGCGCCGTGCTGATTTACCTGCTGTACCGCAAGGGGTTCGACTTGCCGCTGACCCCGCTGCCGGCCGCAGAGCCGAAATCCCTGTCCGGAAAGGAGATCCGGACGCTTGTGATCACGATCGGGGCTTCCCTGCTGTGGCTCACGGATGCGTGGCATCACTGGAATCCGGCCCTGCCGGCGATTCTCGCCTGGGCCTGCCTGCTGACGCCGGGCATCGGGGTGCTCGCCTGGAAGGAATTCGAGAAGGGATTCGGCTGGGCGAACTTCTTCGTGCTCGCCTCCTCGCTGTCGCTGGCCCGCGCGCTCGGCAGCAGCGGCGCCAGCGCCTGGATTGCGGAGATCATTGTCCGCGGCATGCCGGCCTTTTCGCAGCAACCCGCCCTGGTCGTGATTGCGCTGCTGCTGGCCGCCGCACCGGTTCGTCTGCTCATCCCCAACATCACCGGTTTTCTGGCGACGACCATCCCGATCGCCATGTCGATCGGCGCGGCCACGGGGCTCAACCCCGTCATCTGCGGTCTTGCGGTGATGATCGCCGGTGATGCGGTCCTCTATTATCCGGCGCAGAGCGCCTCGTCCCTGGTCGTTTATGAACGCGGTCATCTGACGGCCGCGGAGATCTTCTTTTTCGGATTGTGGATGACCCTCGTTGCGTATCTCGTGGTAATGTTCGTTGCGCTGCCCTGGTGGACGGCCGTTGGCGAACCGCTTCGTCTCATCTCATGCGGGTGATGCAAATTATCGATGCCGTTGATGATTTGGGATCATCTCTTGATTCTTTGAAACGGGCGTGTCGGGGGAATGGCCGGGTGTGTCAGGAAGAAGGGACCAGCTTCCGCTCCAGGCGCTCCCGGCGGCGGGCAAGATCGGACAGCTCCTCCGGCGACAATCGGCCGGCACAGGCGCAGGCGCGCATCGTCAGCGCCAGCGCACGTCGGAAATCCCGCCGCCGATGTTCGCACCACTTGGCGAGCTCCACGAGGGCGAAGAGGTCCTCCCCGTCCCGCCTTGCCATCTCCTCCCAGATCGCGACCGCCGCGGGCCATTGGTCCGACCGTTTGTAGAGCAGGGAAAGCTCCCGGCCCGCCTCCCGCGCCGTCTCCGCGCAGCCGCACCCGCTCAGAGGATCGAGCAGACGGACGGCTTCGCCCGGGCAATCGCGGGCCAGGAAGAGCCGTGCGGCGGCGAGGAGATCCCCGGGATGACGCCCGGAGGTTTCGGCCAGCGGATCGATCAGCTCCGTCAGACGGGCGGCCAGGGCCGCAAGCGACAGGATGTCCAGGCGGTTATGCGTAAAGACATCGGCCACGAGCCGGCCGTCGCGCCGTCGCAGCCAGTCGAAGTAGCGCTGGGGGATTTCGCTGCCGGGGATGTCCCCTTCCCGTTCAAATCCGAGGATCGACGCCTCCAGCGCTCCCAGACGCCGGTCGGCGAGCCGATGGCTCAACAGTCGGCGGGCGGGATGGAGGAGATCGAGGTGGGGAAGCCCGGCGAGTGGATTTGGCAGACGGTTCATGATGAAACGCGTGGCGAGCAGGCCGGCGTCGAAGGCCTTGCCGTTGAAGCTCACGAGGAAGGCCCTTCCCCGGAGAAGATCGCGAAGCGACTGCAGCGTCGCCCTCTCCTCGGCGAAATCGCGGGCAAAAAGCTGCCGCGTGACGAAACGGTCTCCGTCGAACCACCCCAGGCCGATGAGAAAGGCGACCGTTCCCGTGCCGCCGGCCAGCCCTGTCGTTTCCGTGTCGAGAAAGAGGGCCTGTCGGTATTCCAGACCCCGCAGGGCGGGATCGTTGGCCAAAACGGCCAGCCGGCTCATGTCGAGCGGCGCGAGATCCCGGATGCACCGATCGCCGTGTCGGGAGGAACCCGGCGCGATGTGATGCGCGCAGAAAAAGGTCCCCTCCTCGTTGGCCGTCTCCTCTCCCGGAACCAGCTCTTTCAGCGGGATGCCGCGGCCCCGCCCGGACGGCGCCGCCGCCATCCGCCGGTTATCCGGCCGCCGGGAGAGGATGGCGTTGATCCGCTCCCGCAACGCGCGGAGCTCCTCCGCCCGCGACCCTTCGCCGGTTCGTGCCGTTCCGCTTTCCAATCTCTTTTCGCCGGTCAGGCGTTGCAGACGATCCTTCGTGCCCATGGGGTTCCTGTATGGATGGGAGGCCAAACGGTGCAAACCTCTTTTCACTTTCGGCGGATATCGGCCGACCGTCGCCGGAAGCCGGGAAATAGGGGCGCTGTCCCTTTTTTTAGAGGAGGCCCAGGATCGCCAGGGCCGCCTCCTTCGCCCGGGGACCCACCTCCAGCGTCGGACCGACGCAGGAGGGGCAGCCGCAGACGCAGGGGCAGGCGCGGATGAGCTGTAGCGCCGAGGCGATCAACGCGTCGTGGCGTTCGAAGAGCAGGTCCGAAAAGCCGATTCCCCCCGGATAGGCGTCGAAGAGGAAGATCGTCGGATCGAACGCGTCCATCGTGGGGGGCGACCCCTCTTCCCGGCCGGGCGTCGCCGTGATCGTCCGCCAGTTCCGGTCCTTCCGGACGAACCACTCGCCGCTCTTGTCCCCGATGGCCCGGTCGATGTCGTGGAGATCCGCCATCAGCATCATCGCGGCCAGGTGGTGGAGGGCGTAGGAGAGTCCCGACAGGCCGTCGATGACATCCTCCTGATTGAAGGCGAGGGCGGCGAGACGGTCCCGGGGGATCGTGAACCAGTAGCTCGTGGTGTGCATGTCCTTCTCCGGCAGGTTCACATCGCCGTAGCCCAGGTTCTCCGAGGTGTAGAACTTGATCTTCTTGTACCCCACGACCTTGCGTACCACCTGGACCTCGCCGTGCTCGACGAGGATCCTGTTGCCCGGCCGCTTCGCGAAATCGTCGATGACCCGGACGTTGGTGTAGGTCATTGCGTCGGTGTAGTAGTCCACCTCGACCTTGCGGACAAAGGCCGTCTTACGCTCCAGATCGAGCTTGTCCACATAATACTGCTGGGATTCCATCATGTAGATCGCGTCGGTGTGGGCGGTGGTGAAGGCGCTGTCCCAGTCCACCTCGGCGATGACCCGGTGGTTCCCGGTGTCCGTCGTATCGACGATCACCACATTCTCCGGATTGATGCTCCGGAGACTCACCTCGTCGGCGGGGTAGCTCTCCGCCGACCAGTGCCAGCGGGCGCCGACTCGATGGAGAACCCCCTTCTCCTCGAGATAGGCGAGCAGCTCTTCCAGGTTTTCCCCGCCGAAGCGCTCACCCTTCTCGAAGGGCAGCTCGAAAGCGGCGCTCTTGATGTGGTGGAGCAGGATCAGCAGGTTGTCCGGATTGACCCGGCAGAACTCCGGGGAGCGGGAGAAGAAGTAGTCGGGATTCTCGACGATAAACTGGTCCAGCGGCGAACTGCGGGCGATGAGCAGGGCGAGGCTCCGGCCCGTGCGCCGTCCGGCCCGCCCGGCCTGCTGCCAGGTGCTGG
>DIKL01000114.1 GCA_002424545.1 Syntrophaceae bacterium UBA5619 | reverse complement strand
CCGGTAGAGAAGCGCCACCTCTGCGCCGCAGCGCACCGCGGCCCGGGCCGCGTCGATGGCCGTGTTGCCGCCCCCCACGACGGCCACCTTCCTGCCGATCGCCGGCGCCCTGCCAGCATTGACCTGCTCCAGGAAGACAATCCCGTCCAAGACCCCGGGGGAATCCTCGCCGGGAATGCTCATCCGGAGGGGCCTCCAGGCGCCCGTGGCGACCAGCACCGCGTCGAAACCCTTCTCCCGCAAGGATTCCGCCGAAGAGACCCGGACGCCCGCGATTATTTCCACGCCGGCCTCCCGGATCGTCGCGATCTCCCGGTCCACGATCTCTTCGGGAAGCCGGTACTCCGGAATGCCGTAGCGGAGCATACCGCCGGGCAGGGGGAGCGCTTCGTACACGGTGACCCGGTGGCCCTGGCCGCTGAGGTAGAAGGCCGCGGTCAAGCCGCACGGACCAGAGCCGATGACGGCAACCCTCTTTCCGGTGGCGGGCCGTCCGGCCATCCCAGCCGGTTTTCGTCCGCCGTTCTCCGCTGCCGCCTTTTTGAGCATCCGGATGGCGATCGACTCGTCGAACTGCGCTCTGGCACACTTGGTTTCGCAGGGATGGACGCAGGCGTAACCGCAGACGAACGGAAACGGTATCCGCTCCCGGATCACAGCCAGCGCCTTTTCGAAACGTCCCTCCCGGATATTCCTGACATACCGCGGAACATCGATTCCCGCCGGACAAGCCTCCCGGCACGGGGCCGTCGACTTCTTTTGGCTCCGCATAACAACCATTGCAGCTCCTTTCACATCAGCCTGTAACAAGATCCACACCCGCCTGAAGCGCCCGCAGGTTCATCGCCCGGACATCTCCCGAGAAACGCTTCCGGACCACCTCTGCCAGGCTCTCCTTCCGGACCATCCCCTTCATCTTCGCCATACAGCCGAGTGCGATGATGTTGGTCATCCCGACGTGCCCCATCCGGCTCGCCATGTCCGTGAAGGGAAAGCCGTGGAGGTTCTCCCCGGGGGGCGATTTCATGAGGGTGGTGTCGTAGAAGATCGCGGCCCCCTGGGCTGTGAGGCCCCGGAACTTTTCCAGAGCCTCCTCTGTCAGGGCGAGCACGGCATCGGCGTTCTGGACCTCCTGGAAGATGATCTCGTCCCGGTCGATGATCACCCCGGCCATGGAGAAGCCGCCCCGCGTGGCGATGCCATAGGAGACGGTCTGTACGACGTTCTTTCCCTCCAAGATGGCCGCCTCCGCGAGCATGATCCCGGACACCACCAGCCCCTGGCCCCCCGATCCGGCCAGGATGACCTCATATCTCCCCTTTGTTTCATCCATCGCGTTTCGCACCTTCCTTATCCCCTTTGGGCCATGGCCGCGGCCCTGATCTCCTCGTACCGGGTGTTGAAATCCCGCTCGTCCCGGTCCACCAGCGTTCCGACCGCAAAACAGCCTTCCTGGGCCGCCGCCGGGCCCAGACGGCGATACTCCTCCACGGGGAGCCCCTTTTCCTTGAGCCAGTGGAGCATATCGCGCGCCTCCTTCATCCGGTTATTCTTCCCGAAAAGGGTGGGACAGGGGCTGTAGACCTCCACCACCGAAAAGCCCTTCTTGCAGAGCGCCTCCTTGATGTTGGTTTTCATCTCCCATGTGTGGTAGGGCGTGGCCCGGGCCACGTAATTGGCGCCGGCGACCTCCGCCAGCGCGCAGATGTCGAACCCCCGTTCCGGGTTTCCGTAGACGCTTGTCTGGGTGAAGGCCCCGCCGGGGGTGGTCCCCGAAAACTGGCCTCCCGTCATCCCGAAATTGAAGTTGTTGATGACGATCGCCGTCAGGTCCATGTTCCGCCTGGCCGTATGGATGAAATGGTTTCCGCCGATCGTGACGCTGTCGCCATCCCCCATCAGGACCACGACATGCAGTTTGGGATTGAAGGCCTTGATTCCCGTGGCATAGGTCAACGCGCGCCCGTGCGTCGTATGCAGGGCATGCGTCAGCAGATAGTCGTCCGATTTCCCCGTGCAGCCGATCCCCGTCACCACCACCGTGTCCTTCTTCTCGTACCCCAGCTCTTCGAAGGAGCGGAGCAGCGTTCCCAGCATTACACCGATGCCGCACCCCGGACACCACATGTGCGGCAGGACCCCATCTTTCAGATATTTCAAGCCCGTTGCATGCGACACCTTCAACCCCCCTATTCGTTTTTCCGTTTCAGCTTCGGAAGACACGTTCCACTTCTGCCCTTCCGGCTTCCAGAACATGGCCCTTCCCCAGCCGCCAAAAACAAGACTTTTGTAGCGCTGGAAATTCGGATCCCGGGAGCGCGCGTCGGAGGTCTTTCGGGGCACCCTGCTCCCCCAGCGGAGCGCCCACAAAGACGACTGTCCGAACGCGGAGCGCGGAATTCGAAGAATCAGCGGAGCGCGGCGAAACAAAGTTCGTCTTTGCGGCGCAGCGAGGAAACGCAGGGTCGAATAAGATCCGGCGCGGAGGGATCGCGATTCTCAGCGCCCCGCCGCCTTATCCCGCAACCTTCAAGATCTGCTGCGGCGTGATGATCGTCCCATTGTAGCTGTTCACCTGCCGGACGTCGGCGCCGCTCCCCAGCACTTTCCGGACCTCTCCAGCCACCTGGCCGCTGTAATTCATCTCCGTCACAACCACGGTCTTCGCCCGGCTGCCGAAGGAGGCCACCTCCTTGTCGGCAAAAGGCCAGAGCGTGATGAGCTGCAAGACCCCGGCCCGGATCCCCCGCTTGCGGAGCTCCAAGGCCGCAGCCCGGCTCGCGCGGGTCGTGGCCCCGAAGGCCACCAGCAGGATGACGGCGTCTTCGGCGCCGAAGCTCCTGGTCATGACGATCTCATCGCGGTGGAGTTCGATCTTCCTGTGGAGCTGCCCGACCCGCCAGGTCGCATTGGCCGGATTGTTGTTGCTGTACCCGTCGGGACCGTGCATCGAGCTCGACACGTGGAATATGTATTCGCTGCCGTAAGCAGACAGGGGCGCCACGCCGTCTGCGTCCGCCACGAAGGGCTTGTACGCCTCGGGAGACCCGATCGGCTTTTTCCGGTCGATCACGGCGAGATCTCCCGGCGCCGGGATGACCATGTTCTCCCGTAGATGGCCGATCACCTCATCGGGAGCCAGAACTACCGGAATCCTGAACTTTTCCGCAAAATTGAAGGCAGTCACGGTCAGGGAAAAGCACTCTCCGACCGTTGCGGGACAGAGGGCGATCACGCACTGGTCGCCGTGCCGGCCCCAGCGAAGCTGCATGACATCGGACTGGGCCGGCTTTGTCGCCAGCCCCGTGCTGGGTCCGGACCGCTGAACATCGATCACCACGCAGGGCACCTCCCCCATCACCGCCAGCCCCAGATTCTCCTGCATCAGCGAAAAGCCCGGCCCGCTCGTCGCGGTGAAGGCCTTCGCGCCGGCGACCGACGCCCCGATGATCGCCCCCATGCTGGCGATCTCATCCTCCATCTGCATGAAAATCCCGCCCAGTCGCGGCATCATTTTCGAGCACTCCTCGGCGATCTCCGAAGAGGGGGTGATCGGGTATCCGGCGTAAAACCGCGCGCCGGCATAGAACGCACCCTCCGCGATGGCCTGGTTGCCCTGCATCAATCTTACTTCCCGTCCCAAGATCTCACATCCTTTCTCGAGAGATGATTATTTTTGACGCCCTCGTAAAAAGTAAAATTTAGTGTAACACTTTAAAATAATTTATAAATTACGTATTTTTCTCTTGACATCTTTTCTGTAAAATGGTATGAATCATGTTAAATATTAATGAGATAGGTACTGATGCCATGATTCATGCCCGCGATCACAAAACGCCCTACCTGATCGACCCTTGGGACTACCTGGGACCCAAACGACGCAAACTTTTGGACGGCTCCTGGGCAGGTCTGTTCCGGGAACATATACTTTCCGAGCTGCCCGTTCATAAGATCGCCTCCTGCTACACGGAGGGATTCGGGAGACCGACCAAAGAGATCTATGCCGCCCTTGGTGCGTTGATCCTCCAACAGATGCACGATTTGACGGACGAGGAGACCGTCTCCCAGTTTTCCTTTAATCTCCAGTGGCATTACGCCCTGGACATTCCCGGCGAGTCGGACGAGGCGAAGTATCTGTGCGCCAAGACCCTTTGGACTCTTCGTCATCTTGTTGCCCAAAAAGGCCTGGACCGGGAGCTCTTTACCGCCACGACGGAAACCCTGGCGAAGGTGTTCGGGGTGGACACCTCCAGACAGCGGATCGATTCCGTTCATATCCGATCCAACATGCGGCGCCTGGGGAGGATCTGCATTTTCTCCCAGAGCATCCATAACTTTCTCGTCAACCTGAAGCGTCAGCGCCGGGCTCTGTTCGAGACGATTGAGAAAGAGCTAATCGATCGATACCTGACCGAGAAGGCGTTGGGCTG
>DIKL01000052.1 GCA_002424545.1 Syntrophaceae bacterium UBA5619 | reverse complement strand
TCTTCCGCGAAACGCACATCCTTGTGCCCGTGCGCGCGAATGCCGTCGCACAGGGCGCGGCTGTCCACCCCCTCGATGGGCCGCTCGCTGGCGGCGTAAATCGGGAGCACCAGCAAAGTGTCGGAGCGGTAGAAGCTGCGTGTAAAGTCGTCGAACAGCGCCTGGGTGCGGGTATAGCGATGGGGTTGGAAGACCACCACCTTGCGCCTTGCCGGCCATCCATACTCCATGGCTTCCAGAGTGGTCTTGATCTCCGTCGGATGATGGCCGTAATCGTCCACCACCGTGATGTCCCCAGCCTCACCCTTGATCTCCAGGCGGCGCTGCACCCCTTCTACCCGTGTCAGCGTTTTTTGGATCACATCGAAGCCGATGCCGAGCTCCAAACCGACCGCGATCGCCGCCAGATAATTGTAAACATTGTGCATCCCCGGCAGGCTGAGCGTAACCGGACCGAGCAGTTCGGATTGAAACAGCACGTTGAAATGGCTGGTCAGCCCGTGGCAGACCACATCGCGGGCCTGCATATCGGCCTGCGGGGTCATGCCGTATGTGATGAAGCGCTTGCGCAGATGCGGTATCAGGTCCTGCACCGGCTCGTTGTCCAGGCACAATACGGCCAATCCGTAAAAAGGAATTCGGTCGATAAAATCGAGAAACACCCGCTTGATGTCGTCCAGGTCCTTGTAAAAATGGAGATGTTCGCGGTCGATATTGGTGACGACGGCAATGGCCGGCGAGTATTTCAGGAAAGACCCATCGCTTTCGTCGGCCTCGGCCACGATATAATCGCCTTTGCCCAATACTGCATTGGAACCGATGCCTTTGAGTTTCCCGCCGATCACGATGGTCGGGTCCAACCCGCCGGCGGCCAGGAGCGATGCGACCATGGAGGTGGTGGATGTTTTGCCGTGAGCGCCGGCCACTGCTACGCTATATTTGAGCCGCATCAGTTCGGCGAGCATCTCAGCCCGCGGAATGACCGGCACCGATGCCTGTATGGCCGCCAGCACTTCTGGATTGGCGGTGTCGATGGCTGACGAAACCACAACAACGTCGGCCCCTTCGATCTGTTCGGCGGCGTGTCCTTCGAATACTTTGCCCCCCAGATGCTGAAGGCGCTCGGTGATATCCGACAGCTTGAGATCCGAACCGGACACCTGGTAGTTCAGGTTCAGCAGCAGCTCGGCAATTCCGCTCATGCCGATGCCGCCGATTCCGACGAAATGAATGCGCCGGACCTTCCGGTCCATGCTGCCGCTGTTCAAGATCTCTTTCATAAACCCCCCTCAAGGGAACAGATTTGAAATCTGCCCCGGAAAAACCAAAGCCGTCCCCGGAAACCGCTACCAGGGGGACGATGCCGTCTCTCATTTCGCGCCTCCGCGGAATTCCGCGGGGGCGCGGTTTTCAATCAGCCCCAGGCAGGCGTCGACGATGGCCGCCGCCGCGCGGATATTGCCCAGGGCGGCGGCGGCCTTTTCCATTTTTCGGATCACCTCCGGCTGGTGATACAGTTTTTCGATGAGTGCGCCCAGCCTGCTGCCGTCCAGTTCTTTTTCCGGAATCAGTTCCGCTGCCCCGGCTTGCTCCAGGAGTTTGGCGTTTTTGGTCTGGTGATCGTTCACGGCAAACGGAAACGGGATCAGAATGGCCGCCTTTCCACCGCCGGTGATCTCCGCGATGGAGGTCGCCCCGGCGCGGCACAATAGCAAATCGGCCGCCCGGTAGGCCGCCGCCATCTCCGTGATGAACGGGCAAACCTCCGCCGTGAATTCCCGTTCCCGGTAGGCTCGGGCAACCGCCTCACGATCCTTCTCGCCGGTCTGGTGGATGAAGCGGATCCTGTCCTTCAGCGGTTGGAGGAAATTCAGTGCGTCCATGACCGCGCGGTTGATTGCGTGGGCCCCCTGGCTTCCGCCGAAGATCAGCAGCGTAAAACGCGGATCCCTTTCCCCGTTGTTCTGCCGGTCTTCGAGAAAGGCCGCGCGGATCGGGTTTCCGGTGACTCGGGTTCGATCCGCGGGAAACCAGCTTGCGGATGCCGCAAAGGTTACGAAGATTCGGCCCACGAAACGACCGAGAATCCGGTTGGTCAGGCCCGGGAACGCGTTCTGCTCGGCGATCGCCGTTGGGATACCCATCAGGCGGGCGGCCAGAACCGCCGGCCCCGAGGCATACCCGCCCACACCGACGACGATGGACGGTTGGAACGTCCTGAGAATCCGGAAGGATGCGAACAGGCTGCCCGGTATTTTCAGGAGCGATGCCAGAATCCGGACCGGACCCCGTCCCTTCAGGCCTTCCACATTCAGTGTCCGGAGAGCGAAACCCAGGCCGCTTAAGATCTTCTTTTCCAGTCCCCGTTCGGTGCCGACGAACAGGACACGGTTTTCCGGATACCGCCGCAGGAACTCCTCGGCAATCGCGATTCCGGGAAAGAGATGGCCGCCCGTTCCGCCGCCGGCGATCATCATCCTGATGCCGCGGCGATCCGCACAGGGGTCGGACGGCTTTTTTTTCATGTCATGATTCATAAGAGGATATATTCAACAATATTCCGACCGCCGTGAGGGACATGATCAGCGATGTGCCCCCGTAACTCAGAAACGGGAGGGCGAGCCCCTTGAGCGGGATGAGCCCCATTACGCCCGCGATGTTGATGAACGCCTCCAGTGCGAGCATCATCGTGAGCCCCGATGCAAGAAGATTTCCGAACAGATCCGGCGCCTTCAGCGAAATCTGGAAGCCGCGGACGATCAAAAGACCGTAGAGAAAGAGGATCAGACCCACGCCGATGAAGCCGCTCTCTTCCGCGATGACCGCGAGAATGAAATCCGTATGGGGCTCGGGTAGGTAGAACAGTTTCTGCATCCCATCCCCGATCCCCACGCCGAATGGACCGCCGGAACCGAACGAGATCAGCGATTGAATGATCTGAAAACCCGAACGGCGGGGGTCCTTCCACGGATCGAGAAAAGCCATCAGACGGGTGATGCGGTAGCTCTTGAACAGAAGCAGTCCGACGGCCGCCGGCAGAAACAGTGCCGCAAGCCCGGCGATGTGTATGATTCGACCGCCGGCCAGATAGATCATCAGGAAGGCGATGATCGCGATGATGACGGTCGTTCCAAAATCGGGCTGCAAAACGATCAAACCGGTCAGGCCCCCCGTCACAGCGAGGGGAATCAGGAGCCCCTGGCGGAAATCACGAATGTGGTTGACTTTATCCGTCAGATAATGGGCGAGGAAGAGGATCAGGGTGACCTTGACCATTTCGGAAACCTGGAAGGAGAAGACCCCGAGGTTGAGCCAGCGGTTGGCTCCGCCGGCGCGGATCCCCAGATGGGGGAACCAGATCAGCAGCAGAAAAAAGGCCGACAGTATAATGCCGGGCCATGCCAGCTTCCGGAGTTTGTAGTAGGGGATGCGGGTTGCAAGCCCCATGATGCCGAGACCGAGGCAGACGAAAAAGAGCTGTTTTTTAAGAAAGAACTGGCCGTCGCGGAACCGTTCCATTGCCAGAATGGAGCTGGAACTGTAGATCATCACGGTCCCGATGGTCAGCAGCAGAAGTGTCGCCAGCAACAGGATCAAATCGGTTTTTTTTTCGTTTTCGCCCCACCGTTTCATGTCGATAGCTGTCCGACCCATTTCTGAAAAAGGTCGCCCCGTTCCTTGTAGTCTTTGAATTCGTCAAAACTGGCGCATCCCGGTGAAAGGAGGACGGCGTCTCCGGGTGCGGCGGAGCGGTACGCTTTTTCCACCGCTTCTTTCAGCGTGGCGACAAGCGTCGTCCGGACCACCCCACCGACCAGTCCGTTGATTTTTTCGGCGGCCTCGCCGAATAGGACCAGCTCCTTCACTCCCCGGCGGATCAGCGGGGCGAGGGTTTGAAAATCCCCCTCTTTATCCCGTCCCCCGAGGAGGAGGATGACCGGCTGCGAAAAACTCTCCAGCGCCCGCATGACGGCGCCGACATTCGTTCCTTTGGAATCGTCGTAGAAGAGAACGCCGTTTTTCTTCCCGGCGTATTCGATCCGGTGGGCGATTCCGCGGAAACCCTTCACGGCCCGGATGATTGCCGGGGGGGCACAGCCGCAGGCCCGGGCCGCGAGGATCGACGCCATCACGTTTTCGCAATTGTGCCGCCCGGGAAGGTGAATCATCTCCAGCGGGTATTCTTCCCGCCCCTCTCCGGGGAGCGGACGGACGAGTTTTCGCTCCGAGAGAAATATCCCGGAGTCGACGGGGCTCGATGAGTGGAAGAGTTCCGTCCGGGCGGCCAGTCTCGCGCAAAGCACCGCCGACTCCTTTTCATCCCCGTTGAGGATCGCGAGGTCCCGGGCGCTTTGCCGCGCGAAGATTCTTTCCTTGACCTCCCGATAGGCGGAGAAGCTCCCGTGGTAATCGATGTGGTCGGTTGTAACGTTCAACAGAACCGCGATCCGGGGGTGGAATGTCTGCGCCCATTGCAACTGGAAACTGCTGACCTCTACGACCGCCCAGTCCGCATCCTGCGGGCCGGCCGCGTAACCGATCAACGGTGTGCCGATGTTCCCGCCGATGAAGATCTTCTTGCCCGCCGCTTGCAGCATTTCACCCGTCAATGAGGTCACCGTCGTCTTTCCGTTTGTGCCGGTGATGGCGATGATCGGAGTCGCGATGAATCGGGAGGCAAGTTCAAGCTCGCTCAACACCGGGATCCCGCGCCGGACCGCCTCGATGAGGATCGGATTGGCGGGCGGAATGCCCGGCGACGGAACGACAAAGTCCGCGCCCGCGAGGATCTCCGGTCCGTAGGGGACGGCGGTCCATTCCGCGGGTAGGTTTCCCAGTGTGGTCCGGGCCTCCCCCCAGGCCGATTCGGGTTTTACGTCGGTGACGGCCAGCCGGACCCCCCGGCCCGCCAGAAATCGGGCCGTCGCAAGCCCCGTCTTTCCGACGCCCAAAACCGCCGCTTTTTTCCCCTGCAGATCCATTGCTGCCTTTTACCTCAGTTTCAACGTACTGATGGCGACGAGCGCCAGCAGCACGGAAATAATCCAGAAGCGGACGATCACCTTCGGTTCCGCCCACCCCTTGAGTTCGAAATGGTGATGGATCGGGGCCATTTTGAAGATCCTCTTCCCGCCGGAGAGTTTGAACCAGCCGACCTGAAAGATGACGGAGAAGGTCTCCAGAACGAATATCCCGCCGACGATGGCCAATAGAATCTCCTGTTTGGTCAGGATCGCCAGGGCACCCAGGGAACCGCCGAGAGAGAGGGAGCCCACGTCTCCCATGAAGAGCTGGGCAGGATACGTGTTGTACCAGAGGAATCCGATGCCGGCGCCGACGACCGCGCCGCAGAAGATCGCCAGTTCTCCCGTTCCCGCCACATAGGGGATTTGGAGGTAGGTCGCGATCTTGATGTTGCCGGCGAAATAGGCAAACAGCAGGTAGGTCATGAAGCAGGTGATCGCCGGGCCGATGGCGAGGCCGTCCAGACCGTCCGTGAGATTGACCGCGTTCGCGGCGCCCACGATGATGAAGGTGGACAGCAGGACGTAGCCCCAGCCGATGTTCGGCAAAACCGTTTTGAAAAAAGGGATCGTCACATTCGCGTTGAATCCCGGCTTGATGTAGAGGATGATGCCGACGAACAGCGCGATCGCGACCTCGGCGGCCAGTCGAACCGTTCCCGGAACGCCCCGGCTGTTTTGATGGGCGAGCTTCCGGTAGTCGTCGAGGAAACCGATCAGCCCGAAACCGACCATGACCATGATCATAAGCCAGATGCAGTCGACGGTTAGGTTCGCCCAGAGGAGCGTGGAGACGGTCACGGCGAAGATGATCAGGATGCCGCCCATCGTCGGCGTCCCCTTTTTGTTGATGTGCGAGCCCGGCCCATCCTCGCGGATGGTCTGGCCGATCCGAAGGTCCCGGAGCCTGCGGATCATCCAGGGGCCGATGATGAAACAGATCACGAGCGCGGTGATCGCCGCATAGATCGTCCGGAAGGTGATGTAGCGAAAGACGTTGAAAAAGGAGTACGTTTGATGTAGCGGATATAAAAGATGAAAAAGCATTTATCCAGCCTTCCCGATGCAACCGGTGTTTTTGTGCGGTGAACCCTACACCGTTTGCGGTTTCAGGTCAAATGCCGCGATGATCTTCTCCGCCACCGCCTCCATTTTCATCTTTCGCGACCCCTTGATCAGGATCCAGTCGCCCCTGGTCAGCCGGGACTGTAACAAAGCGACCACCTCCTCCGGATGTTCGAAAAAGGTGATCCGTTCCGCCGGGAATCCCCGGCGGATTGCCCCGGCCACCAGCGCTCTGGTCAACGATCCCTTGAGAAAAAGGTGGCTTGGCCGTGCGTCCGCAAGCAGCGTTCCGATCTCCTCATGCAGCGGCTCGGATTGTTCACCCAGCTCCAGCATGTCGCCCAGGACCGCAAAGGCATGGCCGTCTCCCCGTAATCCCAACAGTGTCTTCAGCGCCTCCCGCATCGAGGAGGGATTTGCGTTGTAAGAATCGATCATCAGAAAGGCGCCGTTTCCAAGCGGCCGTATCTCGTTCCTCCCGGGGAGCGGACGGAAGGCGGCAAGACCCGCCGCAATTGTTTTGCGGTCGAAGCCGATCGACCATGCCGCGGCGGCCGCGGCGAGGGCGTTCATCACATTGTGTTCCCCGGGGGCGTGCAGGATAACCGGGACGCCGATCCCGTCGATGAACAACTCGAAGCGGACCCCTTCCGGCCCGGACGATTCGATTCGCCGGGCGTTGACATCGGCCCCTTCGCCGAGGCCAAACCGGATCCGCTCCCCTCGCCAGCGCCGCGCGAGAAGATCGATCTCCGGGTCGTCATGGTTGATGATCGCCCGGCCGCGGCCGGCCATTTTTTCCCAAAGGGATCCTTTCTCTTCCCGGATTCCGTGCAGAGAACCGAGACCTTCGAGATGCGCCGGCCCTACGTTCGTGATGACGCCGACCTCCGGTTCGGCAATGGCCGCAACGAGTGCGATCTCTCCGGGGCAGTTTGTCCCCATCTCGACGACGGCCAGTTCGTGGTTCTCTCGCAGTCGCAGAAGGGTCAGCGGGAGGCCGATCCGATTGTTCAGGTTTCCTTCCGTTTTGAGGACGTTCCGCGTGCGGGAGGCAATCGCCGCGACCATCTCTTTCGTTGTGGTCTTTCCGGAACTTCCGGTGATCGCGATCACGGGGACGGCGAAATGTCGACGCCAGTCGCGGGCGAGGTCGCCAAGGGCCCGCAGGGTGTCGGGGACGCCGATGGCGGGCAGCCTCTCCGGCGCCGCCGCAAGTTTTACAGCGGCATTTGCGCGGATGAGGAGTCCGGCGGCCCCCCGTTCCGCGGCCTGGGTTAGGCAGTCGTGCCCGTCGAAATGTTCGCCTTCCAGTGCGATATAGAGGTTCCCCGCAACCAAGGTGCGCGTGTCCGTGGAGATTCCTCGGCAAGACCAGCCGCCGCCGCCGCGGAGCAGGGTTCCACCCGTGCATCTTAGAATCTCGTCGGCGGAAAAGCGCGGCGCCCCATCCGTCATGATCCGTTCCTCCTGCTTTGCCGCTGTTGCAACGCCTCGCGCGCGATGACCCGGTCATCGAAAGGGAACTTCCTGGCGCCGATGATCTGGTAATCCTCGTGCCCCTTCCCGGCGATGAGAACAATATCCGCGACCGCGGCCGTCCCAATGGCCGCGGCAATGGCCTCTTTCCGGTCGGGAAGGACGAGGTAGCCCCGTTGGTCCGGCTGATTCTTTGCATCCGCCATATCCGTGAATTTCGGAACCCGGATTCCGCTTTCGATCTCTCGAATGATATCCAGCGGATCCTCTGACCGCGGGTTGTCCGAGGTCACGATCGTCAGGTCGCTCAAATCGGTTGCGGCCTCGCCCATCAGCGGCCTCTTTCCGCGATCCCGATCCCCGCCGCACCCGAAAACGGTGATCATCCTCCCCGACCGGAAGGCGGAGAGATTCTGGAGGACCCGGCGCAACGCGTCGTCTGTGTGCGCGTAATCAATGAAAACGGCGGGTTGCGCCGCCGTGCTGACCTTTTCCAGGCGTCCGGGAATTTGGGTCAGAGCGGCGATCCCGTCGCGAATGGCTTCTTTGGGAGTCTCGAGCGCATGGGCGGCCGCCGCCGCGGCCAGGATGTTGTAGAGATTGAATTTCCCCAGCAGCGGGGATGTGATCTCCAAGGTCTCTTTCCCGAAATGGAGTCTCGCCTTGATTCCCCCGAGGGAGAGATGCGGGGAATCGGCCGTGACATCACATGGGGGATTGAGTCCGTAGATGAATCGGCCGCCCCGGGCCTCACGGGTGATCCGTTGTCCCCAGGGATCGTCACCGTTGAGGATCATCCGCTGTGGGCGGTTTTTCCCGCCGGCCGGGAGCAATTCCGTAAAAAAACGTCTCTTGGCCTGGAAGTAATTCTCCATCGTCCGGTGGTAGTCGAGATGGTCCTGGGTGAGGTTGGTAAAAACCCCAAGGTCAAATGCGCAATCATCCACGCGGCGCAGGTCGATTGCGTGGGAAGAGACCTCCGCCACGACGTGCGTGATTCCATGGTCGGCCATTTCCCGGAGAATCCGTTGCATCTCGAAGGATTCGGGCGTGGTATTCGGGGCGGGGATATGCTTATCGCCGTAACGGTAGTTTACCGTCCCCAGGACGCCGACCGAATGGCCCGCGGCCCGGAGAATGGCCTCCAGCAGATAGGTGACCGTGGTCTTGCCGTTCGTTCCGACCACGGCGATGAGACAGAGTCGGGCAGAAGGGTGGCTGAAGAAATTTTTTCCGAGTCGGCCGAGAACCTGACGGCTGTCCCGGACCCGAACGGCCGTAATGCCCGACGGAGAAACGAAATCCCGCTCGTGGAGAATGAAACGGGCGCCGAGGGCCAAGGCGTCGGGGATGAATTCATGACCGTCGGTCCGGAGGCCGGGCATCGCCACGAAGAGACCGTCCGGTTTGCATTGCCGCGAGTCGTAACAGACCGAACGGACTTCCCCGTCTGGATTCCCCGAGATTCCCAGAATCTCGATTCCCCTCATCAGCTCGGAAAGTCGCATCCGGACCTCTCATGAACCCATACCGAAGGTGACCGTGCAGATGCGGTCCCTCGGCGCGGGTATTCCCGCCGCCGGTTGCTGGATAGTCGCCCAGCCGCTTCCGATCACACGGACCTCGATCCCTTTTTCCTTCGATTTTTTCAGAACCTCGCGGATCGTCATCCCGCGGAAGTTCGGCATGAGCGTTTCGTCCGTATCCGTTTCCGTGTTTGCAATCACCTCTTGGGTGGAGGCGAGCCTGACCTTCATGTCGTCGCCGATCGGTTTCCCCTCCTCGGGGCCGGCGTTTTCGCGGATGTTTGTCCGGAAACAGGTCAGAAGCTGTTCCCCGATGCTCTTGAAGACCGGGGCCGCCGCCACCCCGCCCCACCGGTCTTTCTGCGGTTCGTCCAGAATAACCAGGATCGCGATTTGCGGATCTTCCGCCGGGAAAAAGCCCATGAAGGAGGTTTTGACCCTTTGGGTGGAATAGACCTTCCGCGTAAAATCAAACTTTTGCGAGGTGCCGGTCTTTCCGGCAACCGCGACGTTCATAATGCGGGCATGTTTCCCGGTGCCATCCTCCATGCCGACCACGTCGGTCAGGATCGCCGTCAGCCGTTTTGCCGTTTCGGGGGAGATCACCCTGCGGACCACGGTCGGATGATAGGCTTGAACGATGTTTCCTTTTCGATCCATGAGACCCCGGACAATGAAGGGCTTCATCAGAACCCCCTGGTTGGCGATACTGGAGAGGGCGGTGATGAGCTGGATGGCCGTGACCGAAATCCCCTGACCGAAAGCGACGGTTGCCGCATCCACGCGGGTCCATTTTTCCACCGGTCGCAGAAGTCCGTTTACCTCGCCCGGGAGATCGATACCGGTTTTGGCGCCGAACCCGAACTTGCGAATGTATTGGTAGAATGTCTCCTTGCCGAGTTTTTCCGAAATTTTAATCGAACCGATGTTGCTCGAATATTTGAGGATATCGTGTACGCTCAGTGTGCCGTGACGCTTGCGCTGCGCTTCGTGAAACACTCGATCCGCAATCGCATAACGGCCGTTTTCACAGTTGAACAGATCCGTTTCCTGAATGACACCCTCTTCCAACGCAGCGGCCGCCAGAAAAGGCTTGAAGGTGGATCCGGGATCGAAACTATCGGTAATGGCCTTATTTTTACCGGTCGCGGGGTTGACCGTGGAGAAACGGTTGGGGTCGAATCCCATCTCATTGGCCAGGGCGAGGATTTCTCCCGTACGGGGATCCATGACGATCGCGAATCCTCCTTTGGCTCCCTTCTCCTTCACGGCGGTTTTCAGATGGGATTCCACCATGTGCTGGATGCGGTTGTCGATCGTCAGGACAAGATCGTAATTCGCCTTGGGACCGGCTTCCGGTTTCTCTACGCGCGGGTAGAGCCGCTTCCCTTTGGCGTCTCTGGTCCACATCAGTTTTTCGGGAACGCCCTTCAGATAGCGGTCGTAGCGCAGTTCGAGTCCTTCCAGGCCATCGGCGTCCGTGCCGACGAAACCGATCAAGTGGCCGGCCAACTCGCCGCCCGGGTAATAACGCTTGGGTTCTTTGACGATGAATATCCCGTCGATTCCCAATTCTTGAACGAGATTGGCCTGTTCCGGGGCAATTCTTCGAGCGATCCAGCAAAAATTCTTCGTGCCGGATAGCTTTTTCCGGAGGACCGTTTTGTCCGCCTGGAGAATGGCGGCCAGGTGACCGGCCACATCGGCGGGATGGTTGATTTTCGACGGATCGGCGCAGACGGAGTCAACCAGGATGCTGGCGGCCATCTTTTCGCCGTTCCGGTCAAAGATGATCCCTCTCTCCGGATGCAGCTGAAGGGTCTGCGTATGCTGTTTCTGGGCAAGGGCCTTCAGTTCCTTTCCGGAGAGGATCTGCAGTTGAAAGGCGCGGGACGCGAGGGCGATAAACAGCACCAGGAAAAAAGCCAGCAGGGTGGCAATCCTGAACCGCATCCATTTTCGGGATTCACCTGTCATTTCAGTATGATAACCTGTTTCCTTTCCGGGTACGTCATCTGCAGCTTCTCCCGGGCGATGGTTTCGATCCTCCGGGGTGATTTCAGCGTGGCCAGCTCGACTTTCAACTTTGTCTGTTCTTCCGCGATCTGTTCCCGGTTGTTCAACTCACGAGCGATCTGGTACTCCAGCTCCGTCATGTGGATATGGCTCCATACGTAGAGGAGAGCCACCGCCATCAAAATGGAAGCGATAAAGATCCAAGTCGAATATCCGATCCGGCCGGTGGCGTCCTCCCGGGGGTGAACCCTCTGTTTCAGAACCTCTACGGCCTGCATGATTCGATCCTCTCGGCAATTCTGAGTTTTGCGCTTCGCGCCCGCGGATTGTCCCGGATCTCTTCCTCCCCGGGGACGACCGGTTTTCGCGTCAAAACCCTCATCGTCGGCTTTCGTCCGCAGGAACATACGGGAAGATCAGGGGGGCAGATGCAGCCTTTTTCCGCGGTGAGGAAAGAGCTCTTGACGATTCGGTCCTCCAGCGAATGAAAAGAGATGACCGCAAAGCGTCCTCCGGGTTTGAGAAGCGCCATCCCGTCGAGCAGGGCCCGTTGAAGGTTGGCAAGTTCGTCGTTGACGGCGATTCGCAACGCCTGAAAGGTCCGTGTTGCCGGATGGATTCTGGCGGTTCCCCGCCCCGACGATACCCCGGCCACCAAAGCGGCCAGACTGACCGTCGTCCGGATGGGGGATTGGGCTCGCCTCTTGACGATCGCCTGAGCAATCCGTCCCGCCCTCCGTTCTTCACCGAATTTCCTGAGAATTTCTTCCAGCGCTTCCCGGGAAAGGGTGTTGACGAGATCATAGGCGCTCGGATCCCGGCTTTGGTCCATCCGCATGTCCAGCACGGCGTCGAGGGTGAAGCTGAAACCTCGCTCCGCCGTGTCCAGTTGATGGGAGGAAACGCCCAGATCGAGAAGGATTCCGTCCACCGTTTCAATGTTCATTCCGGTCAGAGTTTTTTCCATGTCGGCGAAATTCCCCTTGACCAGGACCGCCCGGTCGCCGAAGGGCGCCAGACGTTTCCGAGCTTCCTGAAGCGCATCTCCGTCGGCTTCGATCCCGATCAGCCGGCCGTCCGGAGTCGAATTTCTCAAGATTGCAAAGGCGTGTCCTCCGCCTCCCAGTGTGCCGTCCAGATAGACCGCCCCGGTCCTGCATTGAAGGAAAGCGATGATCTCCGCGACCAGGATCGGCTTGTGGAAAAATTCCATCTCATCATACCTTTGTAAAAAACCGCTGAAGCCATTTTGCAGAGAGCCCTCTATATTCCCAGATCCGCCATGTAGTCGCTGAAGCCGTCCAGGTTGTCCCCGCTCTTTTTCATTTCAGATTCGAACCGGTCCTTGCTCCAGATCTCGATGACCTTGATCATTCCGGCCAGGACGATATCCTTCTCCAGTTTCGCGAATTCCCGGAGATTGGGGGGGATGAGGATCCGGCCCTGGCCGTCCAGGGAGCAGTCGACCGCGCCGGACATGAAAAATCGTTGAAAGGCGCGGACCTCTTTGCGCAGCAACGACTGGTGGGAGACCTTTTCCTCGATGACCCGCCATTCGTCGTAGGGGAACACCATCAGATAGCCGTCCCAGTTTGTGATGACCAGACGGCTGTCATATTTTTCGGCAAAGACTTCACGAAGCCGCGAGGGGAAAATGATCCTCCCTTTGTCGTCGATCGTGTGGTAGTATTGACCCCGGAAGACGGACATGAAAGATTTTTCCTCCACTATAATCCACTTTGCCCCACTTTGGGGCCAAGATAGAGGAGGTTTTTATCTTTGTCAAGAAAAATTTTTCACTTTTTTTGATTGTGAATCTGATATTTTAGGACGGCCCGGTTGTGCGCGGCGAGATTTGAGGAGAAGTGGTGACTTCCATCGTTTTTTGCCACGAAATAGAGGTAATCGACTTCGGCGGGATAGAGTGCCGCCCGGAGGGAATCGATACCGGGGTTGGCAATGGGTCCTGGTGGCAAGCCGTTGATCATATAGGTATTGTGCGGCGTGTCCAATTGGAGATGCTCCTTCCGGACCGACGGGATGGGGTGGCGGTTTTTGGCAAAGTGGTAGACGGCCGTGGGGTCGCTCTGCAGCTTCATGCCCATCTTCAGCCGGTTTCGAAAGACTGCTGAAATGATCGGTTTTTCGGCCCGGTTCCCGGATTCCTTGCCGATGATCGAAGCGAGGGTTACCCACTGGTTCATCGTCAAGCCCATCTCTTCGGCCCTTTTCCTCAGCTCGGGCGTGACCTCTCTCCGAAACTGTTGCACGATGGTCCCGATGATCTCCTTGGTCGTCATGGATCGGTCGAAAAGGTAGGTGTTCGGATAGAGGTACCCTTCGATGCTGTCCGCCTCAATGTCGAGCGAAGCGAGAAATGACCGGTCAACGGCCAGTTCCATGAATTCCTTCTCGTTGATCAGTCTGTCGGCTGAAAGCCGCTTTGCCACTTCACTTGCGGTGATGTCCTCGGGCAGCATCACTCGATAAGACTTGATCTCTCCGCGGATCAGCTTGCCGAGAATGGCCGACGGGGACATCGCGCCGTTCAGTTCATATTCACCTGCCTTGATATGCCTGTTTGCTTTTTTGACGAGAGCCAGGATCCAGAAAAATGGGCGGTTTTCGACCAGATCGGCGTCGTGGAGAATCTCCGTAATCCGAAGGAACCCTGACCCCTTGGGAATGTCTACCGTTACGGCGGCGGTTTCGGGATGGACCGGAGCGGCCATATAGTGGGAGAAGACGGCACCGGCCGACAACACGAGCAAGGAGATCAGTACGATCATTTCCCACCGGCGTCGGATCAAGGCGTTTCCCATCCTTTTCAATTGGTTCATTGGCATGCGTCCAACCATTATTTATACGGATGTCGGTTCCGCCTTTCGCTCACGCGAGAGCGCGTCGAGGTATCCCTGTAGGATCAGCGAGGCGGCTACCCGGTCGATGAGTGCTCTTCTCTTCTCCGGTCTGATCCCGCGCTCTCGGAGAAGCCCTTCCGCCTCCTTCGTTGACAGGGTTTCGTCCCAGCGGACGACGGGCAGCGGCAACCGGGCCTCCAGCCGTCGGATGAACCGGTTGACCTTTTCGCACTGAATTCCCTCATTGCCGTCCAGCCGGATGGGATAACCGACAACGATTCGTTCGATGTCGTGGCGTTCAATCAGCTCGGCGATTGCCGCCAGGTCCGCCTCGCGATTTTTTCGGTCAAGCGTCGCCACCCCTTGCGCCGTCATCCCGAGCTCATCGCTGATGGCGACCCCGATTCTCCGGCTGCCGTAATCCAGCCCCAGTACCCTCAATACTTCCTCCCGTCGATAAGCACATGTCTTTATAAATCATCCGACATAAGAATTCCATTCCATTCATCTAACGGGAAGAAATGATGAATCTCGCCGTAAAAAGTCTCGAAAGACAAGATTCGGGGACACCGCCGGGAAAAGTTTGTCGGCAAAGGGTCATCGACCGCGACAATGGCGGACTCCTTTCCGACGATATATTTTTGAAGCAGCGTATTCTAACGCTTTCGATTGAGGATACCGAGAAACGCCGTCGGCTGCTGATTGTCGATTCCGGAGAAGGCGAACTCCAGGCAATCCGCATCCAACACGCGGAATGTGAAGCATGCACCCGGCTTGGCAAGCGCTCCATGAGTCTGGTCTAGGCTCAGGCTGCCGGCCATCGGGTCGCGATGCGGCATGGAAGCGGCGCCCTTCGCACCCGGCTGGGTCCAGACGTCATCCGCCCAGATGGCGTTCCCCTCCTGCCGAGTGATGACCAGGCTGGAGGTCGCGTTTACCGGTCGGTCAGGGAGCGCATAACGGTAGCTGCCGGTCCACGTGCCCACGAGGTTGACACCCTTAACCGCCGGAGCCACGGGCTCGTCGCCTCCCTTGCGGAGCGTCGCATAGAACGCTGTGGCCGCCTCATGCTTACCGCCCATACGAATGAACTCCGCCTCCATGCGATCGGAAGACAGGAGCCGAAAGCCCATGCGTACACCCTCTTTGGTCAGCACACCACCAGTCCCCGCCGGATTGACGGAACCCAGCATCCGCTCACTCAGAACGGTCTTGGGATCGGTCTTCGCGGTGATCGGGCCGGTCGGGCTCCAGACGTCATCCATCCAGAGGAGCTCGCCATCCTGGCGGACGAGATCCAGACGAACGCCACTGAGCCTGAGTTCTCCCGGCTGCGCGACCAGACACTGACCGCGCCATGAGCCGGAAAGATCCGGCCACTTGCCCTGCGGGACGGCGCCGACCCCGCCCCGCTTCAGGACGGCATAGAAGGCCGTGGGCGCAAAACCACCGAGGTTCTTGAAACTCGCCATCTCCAGTTCCATCTCATCTTGCCCCACCAGACGGAATGAAAATTGTACGCCCTCGATGGTGAAAAGCCCCTGATCGCCGTTCGGGCCGAGAGAACCCACGAAAGGATTGCGGATCCATTCGGCAAGCGCCTTGCCGGTTGCCTGGTCGATCGGATGCCAGACGTTGACGCCCCAGAACAACTCACCATCTTGACGGGTGATTTCGTAGCTGCTCTCGCGGACCAGTCGCCCCGCCTCCGTGGGCGTTGCGTATGTTGTCTTCCAGACACCGCGAAGATCAGGCATCTTGCCTGCTTGGGCCATGGCTGCAAAAGGCGGAACAAGCGCAATCAACACTGCCGTGAGCAACGTAAAAACGAATAAGGCATACTGCCAACGACACGAACGGATTCCCGTTGGGTTCATGGCGGACGACCTCCTTCTTATGTGTTGTTTGATCCGACCCACTGTGATCTGATTATAACACCGTTTCTGCCCATCCGGTGGGAACATTGGCTTCATCGTGTCTACGGCATTTTAGACACGATTCTGGTCATTTCGACTTTTCGGCTTTATCCAGCAACTGTTTTACTCTCCCCTGTTCCGTGTATTCCTTGACCTTTACAGAGAATCCGTCCTTCAGCGCCTCGTAGCATTTCGATTTCTTGGCAAATGCAATGTACATGTCGAATGAACTGAGCTCCTTCTGCAGGAACTCCACTTTAGAACTCGCGCGAAGCTTTCTCATTTCATTGCGGCCGGGATACATACCGACAATCATGTAATCGGCCTTTTTATCCAGCAGTCCCTGGAATGCCTTGCCTATTCCCTTGGCCCGTTCAACGATGAGATTTTTACTCATGAATGCATCGAATTCGTTGCCGTAGCTTTCACCCTCGTTGGTGATCCCTTTTTTACCCTTGAGGTCGTCCCATTTCTCGAAAGGGAACGCATTCCCCTTTCGGATCGCAATGACAACCGGATCGCGCATGAATGGAGGATCAACATAGTTCAGATAGCCTATCCGCTCATCATTCTTGTAAATGCCGAATATAATGTCCGCTTCACCCTTCTTGGCGGCTTCCTGCGCTTTGGCCCAGGTGCCGAAACTCTTGGATATCACATTTTTTACGCCCAGATCCCTGGCGATGGCGGCAACCATCTCCGGAGCCGCGCCCGCGATCTTCCCGTCCGCTTCCCAGGCGATCGGCCGGTATGTTGGATGGCCGGTGATCACGAGGGACTGGCAGGAATCGGCGTAGACAGAGACGGGCAACAGGAAGAGGAACACGGACAACTGCAATACAAGCTTTTTCATTTGGAGCCCCTTTCAAGATCTTTTATTGAATTTAATTTATTAGACATTGCTTTTGGACGGTCGGACTATAGAGAAAGGGAAACTTACATGTCAAGGCATATCTGTCAGTGAACTGGAAGAGGCTGGGCCGGTATGCCGGGAAGGATGTGCCGAGGTCGCCGTAGATGTGATCAGTCGGGTGGCGTGGGGAATCTCACTCCCACGCTCCCACCGATCCGAACGTGACATTCCGTTATCCAAGCCTTTATCCACGGTATCTTTGCTGTTGTGAAAAGCGGATGAGTCTGTTATTTTCTAAGTTATGAAGCATCTCGTGATGGGTACGGCCGGTCATGTAGACCACGGCAAGACGGCGCTGATCAAGAGACTCACCGGTGTGGATACCGACCGTCTCAAGGAGGAAAGGGAGCGGGGGATTACCATCGAACTCGGATTCGCCTCGCTGGTTCTCCCGGACGGCCGGACCATCGGGGTTGTCGATGTGCCCGGTCATGAACGGTTCGTCCGGCACATGGTGGCCGGAGCGGCCGGTATCGATCTCGTGGTCGTGGTCATCGCCGCCGACGAAGGGGTGATGCCGCAGACGCGGGAACACCTTCAGATCTGCACCCTGCTGGGAATCCGGAAGGGATTCGTCGCGCTGACCAAGATCGACATGGTCGATCAGGATTGGTTGGAACTGGTCCGGGACGACGTCCGCTCGTTTCTCCGGGGGACCTTCCTGGAAGGCGCGCCGATGGTTCCGGTCTCCTCCCTGACCGGGATCGGTTTTCCGGAATTGTTCTCGACCATCGGTAAAACGGCGGATGAGGTGGAGGAAAGCGCCGATGTTGGCCTCTTCCGACTGCCGGTGGACCGGGTTTTCACGATCAAGGGGTTCGGAACCGTCGTCACGGGAACGCTGGTATCCGGAAAGGTGATGACGGGCGAGGAGGTGGAGATTTCGCCGGTCGGCATTCGCTGCCGGGTGCGGGGAATCCAGGCCCACAACCGGAACGTCGAAACGGCCGAAGCGGGACAGAGAACGGCCATCAACCTTCAGGGGATCAACCGGGAAATGATCGAGCGGGGATATGTTTTGACCGGGCCCGCTTCCCTGACGCCATCGTTGAGACTCGATGGTCTCTACCGCCATCTGGGTGCCGCGGGTCGGAAGCTGAAAAATCGGACCCTCGTCCGCCTCCATACGGGGACCAACGAGGCCATCGCCCGGATCATTCTGCTCGATCGCGATGATCTGGAGCCGGGGAACGAGTGCTTTGTGCAGCTGGTACTGGAAATCCCCCAGGCTGTCGTGGCCGGCGACCGATTTGTCGTCCGCAGTTATTCTCCCATGACGACGATCGGCGGCGGTCTGATCGTTGATCCGTTGCCTGTGAAACACAAGCGGTCTTCGGATGGTGTTCTCCGGGAATTCCGGCGTCTGACCGGCGGGGAGGATGAGGAGAAGACGGCCGTGATTCTCGAGAGAGCGGGCATCGCCGGGATTACGGAAAATCTGCTGGTCGTCCGTACGGGCATCCGAAGCCGGGAACTGAGGCGGCTCCTGGAGAAGATGTTCTCTGCGAAGCGGGCCGTCCTCGTCGATCGGGACGGGATGCGGATTCTTTCCCATCCCGTTTATGAGGTCTTTCAGTCTGAGATTCGTCGGGAGCTTCAGGCCTACCATGAAAAATTTCCGCTCGACGAGGGAATTTCCCGGGAGGAACTGAGGACCACATTGGAAAGGGGGCAAGGGGTTGAGCAGAAGATCTTCACGATGGCCCTCCGGGATCTCGAAAAGAGGTTGGAAATCATTACCGAAAGGGAGATGATCCGTTTGCCGGGACACCGCGTCCATCTGCAGGGTGAAATGGAGGGTTTGCGGGAGAACCTGTCCCTCGCCTACCGGGATGCGGGACTCGCCCCGCCGACGGTCCGTGAAATCCTGGACCGGTTCTCCGACCGGAAAAAAGAGGTCGCGAGTCTGATCCAGGTGATGACCCGTGAAGGGATTCTGGTCCGGATCAGTGAGGACCTGAACTTCCATCGGGATGCCCTGGAGAAGCTCCAAGAGGATTATCGGCGAATTCTCATCCGCGACGGTCAAGCGACGCCCGCAAGCTTCAAGGAATTGACCGGGCTTTCGCGGAAATTCATCATTCCGCTGATGGAATATTTCGATATGACCAAGCTGACGATGCGTGCGGGCGATCACCGGATCCTCCGTGAAAGGACCGACAAATGAGTTCCGAAAACGGGAGCTGCGGTTGTTTCCGGATTTCCGTCTATGACGGGCGCGGGTTTTCCGACAGGGAAGAGCGGATAATTCGCGAAATTCCGCTTGAGATTTGTCTCGACGAACGGAGGATCATCACGATCGCTTGCGCCGGGATATACTTGGAAGAGCTGGCCGTTGGTTTCCTCCGCTCCGAAGGTTTTCTGCGAACGCAGCGGGATATTCGGGCCGTTGAGGTAAGCTCCGACAGGACGCAGGTGAGGATCCGGACGGTGGCGGGACGGGAAATCAAGGGGCCGATGGCGGTCACAACCCTGGGTTCCGGAGGCGCTTTTGGTTTCAGCCGGCAAGGGATGGAGTCCCCGGGTGAGTCGTTGACCGACCGGTTGACCTTTGCACCGGAGGAGCTCCTCGGCCTGATGGAGCGCTTTCTTGCAAGGGCCCGTCTCCACGAAGAGACGGGCGGGACACATGCCGCGGCCCTGGCCCGGAACGGAGAGATCCTTGTCGTTCGGGAGGATATCGGGCGGCACAACACGATCGACATGCTGGGCGGTTACGCGCTGCTCCAGGGTTTGGACTGTCGCGATGCCGTCATCCTCCGGACCGGCCGCGTCTCATCGGAGATCGTCCACAAGATTCAACGGCTGGGTGTGCAGGTGTTCTGCTCCCTGTCCGTTCCCACGACGCAGGCTGTCGAGATGGCGCGGGAGGCGGGAATGACGCTGATCGGTTCGGCCCGGCGGGGCCGCATGAAAATCTATTCCGGGGAAGGAAGGGTGCGGATGTGACGGATAAAACGATCTTTGTCAAGGATATTAGAACCGGCGACCGGGTGAACGAGGTTTTTCTCGCGGGCGACAAGAATTTGGCCTACTCGCAGAAAGGATCTCCCTACCTGAATATTCGTCTGCGGGATCGCACCGGCGAGGTGGACGGCAAGGTCTGGGAAAACGCTCTGACCTGGGACAGGGCGTTCAAGAAGGGGGACCTGATCCGCATCCAGGCGAGGGCGCTCAGCTTCAAAAACGCGATTCAACTGTCGATCATCGAACTGCGGAAGGTGGAGGACGCCGAGGTCGAACTCGCGGATTACTTCCCGGTTGCAAAGGGGGATCGTTCGGCGATGTTCGCCGAGATCCTGTCCTATTGCGCGCAGGTGAAGACCCCCTGTCTTTCCGAACTCCTGCATGCATTCTTTCGGGACGAAAAGGTTGCGGAGCTGTTCCGGAGGGCGCCGGCGGCCAAAGGATTTCACCACATCTACATCGGCGGGCTCCTGGAACACACCCTTTCCGTTGTCCGTCTCCTCAACCTTGCTGCCGGTCACTATGCGGGGATCAACCGGGATCTGCTCATTGCCGGCGGTATCCTTCACGACATCGGGAAGATCTACGAATTTTCCTTCGATCGGATCGTGGAGTACAGCGATTCGGGACGTCTGGTCGGCCACATCGTCATGGGTGTGGAAATGGTTGATGCTCGGATCGCGGCGATCCCGGATTTTCCGGAACAGACGGCCATGGAACTCCGCCACCTCATCCTGAGCCATCACGGCGTTCTCGAATTCGGTTCGCCCAAGCGGCCCAAAACGCTCGAGGCCCTGATCGTGCACTACATGGACGATCTGGACGCCAAGGTGAATGCCTTTCAGGAGACCATCCGCGAGGCCCGTGACGAGGAATCGGACTGGACCCCCTACCACCGGCTCTTCGAGCGTTACATCTACAAAGGCCGGAAAGGAAACGAACCGAACGCGGAAAACCCGGATTTATCCGGGGGAACCGCTGTTTCCGGCGGGGAGCGCGAGATCTGAGATCCCGGTTGGCTCAGTAGCGGAAGACGGCGTTCAGATCGCCTTTGTCCGGCATCCTTTCGGGAGGCAGGAGAAACACCGATCCCCCATTCAGGATGGTCTGGACGGCCGCCAGTTCCAGAAGGTCTTCCCTGTCGGGTCCCATCTCCCGATGGCACTCAACGGCGCCGCTCTCCCTGTTGAAGGATCCCCATTGCCGGCAGTCGGAAGCGGCGAAAAGGGTGCCGACCCGTCCGTGGACGGTTGCGGGAACGATCTCCCGAAGATCGGCCGAGGTCAAACCGGTTCCCGACGATTGACGGTACTGCGCCACGGCATCCTGCTCGTCTTTCCGGAAGTACGGGCTGACGATCTTGAGCGCCGATCGGTGAAGGGCGTCGATGCTGATCCCCTTGGGATTGCCGGGGATGCCCTCTTCGATCAGCCGCGGATACGTGTTGGCCTCGCGATAAATGGGGA
Organism: Syntrophaceae bacterium UBA5619; assembly: GCA_002424545.1. Classification (GTDB taxonomy): domain Bacteria; phylum Desulfobacterota; class Syntrophia; order Syntrophales; family UBA5619; genus UBA5619. The sequence goes on along the minus strand of DIKL01000052.1, from coordinate 1,029 downwards.
AGAGATACTCCACCCCGGCGAGAACCAGGGGTCCCCCTTCATCCCGGAGCAGGTCGCGAAGGCCCCGGTCGATCAGTCGGAAATACTTTAGAAGATTTTCCTTCGTGTCGTCGATCTCCGCGCCGTGCCCGGAGACCATCGCCGAGCGGTCGCCGCCACCCGCCGCGCCGGAGCGGAATCGGATCTGTTTCCCAAGCTCGTCGTATCCAAGCGCTTCCTCCAGGTTTTTCGGCACCGATTCCAGTTCGATTTCCCTCACGTTCCGCACGGTCCCTTCGAGAAGCCGGATCTCATTTTGGCTAAGGGCGAGGATATGGAAACGTTTGTCGCCGCCAAGGAGCGGCAGGAGCGGTTTGATTTGAAAACGGTCGGCCACCGTGATCTGTTCGACAAAGGCCTCGGGAAGGCAAAAGGAACGGAAAAAATCCGCGGAAAGGAAGAGCGCCAGACCATCGCTCTGTTTCCGCCAGAAGAGGACATTTCCCGGAAGAGCCTGCGCGGGTTCCATCAGGGTCTTGATTTCCTGGGGACGCAGACCCCCCGCCAGCAGTTTTTCCTCCGCCTTCCGCAGCAGATTTCTGAGCCGGATCTGGTTCTGCTGACTTTCCGCGCCGGTGCGGAAGGTCGGCATGAAGATCGAGATGCACCATCCCTGATGTTTTGCCAACAAAGCCTTCCATTCTTCTTGCGATAATACATTCATTTGGCCGTCTCCCTTCTCTGGTTTGAACCCTCCCGAAGGAGAGCGTGCAGAAAATGATCCGCAAGGTTTGTTCGGGAGGAGATCAAGTCTTCTTCTCCGAAAAACCTTCCGGAAAGGACCAAAATCCCACGATAAAAAGATATATAATCCGCCCGGACAAAGCAACTCATTTCTTGCCTCCGGCAGGGCAAGCGGCCGTCGCGTTCCGCCGGGTTCATATACCCGAGCCCGGTCTCTTTTCCCGTCATTTCAGATTTGAAGATGCTTGCCGACGTGAGGTTCATTTTCCTTCGGCAGATCGGTGACCATAATCCACCACCAACTTT
>DIKL01000109.1 GCA_002424545.1 Syntrophaceae bacterium UBA5619 | reverse complement strand
GCGGATTCCAGGGCGCCGGACGGCCCCGCCCTGCGGTCGAGTCCGTCCGGTCGGGCGCTCTGAAAACCCAGGTCAAAAGATGAAACACTCAATCATCGAGGCGTTGTCTTGATAGGGCGGGGCAGGTGCGCTCAATTTGCCGCGGGGGAATTGGTATCGGCGTTCCGCCTCTTTCCCCGCTTTCGGCGTTTCCGCGCCGACTCGGAGACGCCTTGCAGCGGGGCTGGATAGAGATCTGTTCACGAGACATGAACAGCGGGGGCACGGTTTTTACGTGTCGTGAATAACATCACATTTCCTTTGAGTTATCTGGATAATGGTGCTATCTGTCGCGGCTATCTGTATTTGCACGGCGCGGCGCCTCTCAAACAACTTTCCAACCTTTGGAATGGCATTCTCGGTGCCATCGAGACGGAGGGTCCGTAACAGCCTTATGCAAATCGCGCTTCTCACAGCCAAGGGATCGAAATACGGGATGACCTGCACGGCGGGGTATCCTGCCGCCGATCATCGGATACTTGCCACACCATCTCCCGGCAAAACGTTTACACGCGCCGTTACGTCTTTCGTCAACCGTTTTCCGATACCCTACCGGGCGGCAACGAAAATCGTATCGTCGATATTGATGCCGCCAAGACGCCGAAGAGAGGGGCCGTCGCCGCAGAGACCAAGCGGTGTCAAGGTCCTCCCCCGCGCCGCCTATCCGACTGTTCCCGAACCCGATCTCCATCACCGATCCACGCTGCCCGCAGGCGGCTCTCAACAGCAGAGAAGCATTCACCACCAGGCGCGGGATACGCTGCAGGGAGACGAAGGCGCTTGATACGACCCCGCTCGTCATCGGCGGCGCCTTCCGGTCTGTTTCCCGTTGACGGTTGACCATCCCGGCGGTCCCGGCAAGGGAAGATCGCCGGAAAGCGCCAGTCGTCGCACGGATCACTCCTCCGTTTCCCTTCCCGGTTACCGGCGTCGCCGGGTGGAGACGGGGCATGCGCCGATCCTCCTGAGGTACTGGGACCGGACCGGCGACGACGGGCTTTTTGGCGGCTACAATCAGCTATCCAGCATCGTCCTCGAACTCCCCCTATCCGAACTCGCCCGACTCCTGCCGCAACAATTTGCCGTGCGCCTCTTCCATCTGGTCCGCAAGCTCTTCTCCATCCCTGAAGGCTCCCGCTTTCCCTGCACGCTCGCCAAGCTTCTGGGAAATGGATCGCTCCTGGCCGAGTTGCGGCACCGATTGATGTCGGTGAACCATCTATCGGAACTGATTGCCGACCCGCCCGCGATCCTGATCGAGGAGCGCCAGAAGCTCTTCTTCTACCGGGGCGTCCCTGTCCCGCTGCGTCCGGTTTCGTTCACCTATATGCTCCTGCTCGCGCAGTCTCCTGGGGAATTGGTGATGCGGGAGGTCATCTATCGGTGTCTGTGGCCGGGCGAAATCAACTTCGAGGGGACGAACAAGCCCTATGAGCGGCAGATTACCGACCAGAAGCGAAAGCTGCTCGACGATGTCAGAAAAGGGATCGCCGGCCGGGTGGCAATCCGGGAGGGGGAGATGGAATCGCTGATCGCCACGCGGCACAAGATGGGGTACATGCTGAACCTGGACCGGAAGGATGTCCTGGTCCTAAGCAAGGGGAATCTTCCGGTGCTCACTTCTCTGCTTCTGACGATGCTGGATTGGTTCGGCGGCGACGGGACCGACTGGCTCATGGATCTGTCGGAGATGCTGTGTCTGGGGTGAGGGGATAATAATGAGCTACGCGATATTCACCTCCAGTCGCTTTCCCAGTGCCTTGGCCACCCGGTCCAGCGTGGAAAGCTTGATGTCCTCGGCATGGTTTTCGATCCGGGAGATCGCCGTCTTCTGGGTCTTGAGGCGCACGGCCAACTCCTCCTGAGTCAAACCCGCCGATTCCCGTGCCTGACGGAGGACAACCCCGATCTTGAATTGCTCGTAACCTTCCTCGAAACCCTCTGCAAAAGCCTTGTCCGTCTTTTTCCGGGTGGCGATGTACTTCTTCAAGTCGCTCATCTCTTTTTTCCTTTCCGATTCAAATAATCACGCCGATAGGCCTCGGCCCTATCTATTTGCTGCTTAGGCGTTTTCATGCTCTTCTTCTCAAAGCCGTGGGTCAGTATGACCACCGAGTGGCTGTCGAAGAAACAGAATACCCGATAAATGTTGGAGCCATACTGGATCCGGCACTCCCAGATCTCCTCCGTCCCGATCAACTTCTTGAAATAGGTCGCCGGAATCATCTCCAGGTCTTCCAGAAGGCGGAGCACCCACGCCACCTTTTGGGCCACCTTGCCCGGTAAAGCATCGAGAAATTCCTGGACGGGGCATTTCCCATCCGCTGTTCTGTAGAAGAGGATCATCCGGCTCACGCAGGCATGTTAACTTGCGCGTTAACCCATGTCAAGAGGATTTTCTCAGATATCAGAAGGGAAACGTGCGAAAAACCGGCCTTGAAAATAATTTTCGCGGCCATAAAAAAGCCACAAAAAAGCCACAACTTTTTTTTCGTTTTGTGTCATCCATCGTCAAACCGTCAACTTATCGGCGGGCCCCGCCAGGCGCTACGGGTGGTTTACGGTCCGTTTTGATGTCACGGTGATGAGGGAGAGATGATGGCCCGGTCCCGGATCCTGAAGCCGGAATTCTGGAGCGACGAGAAGCTGGCACTGGTCCCGCGGGAGGCGCGCCTGACCTTCGCGGGGCTCTGGACCTGTTCCGACGACTACGGCGTCACCAAGGGCCACCCGGCCTGGCTGAAGGCGCAGATCTTCCCCTACGATGTGGATCTGCCGCTTACCGAATTTCAAAAATGGCTGGGGGATCTGGAGCGGATCGGCGTCATCGACCCGTTCACGGCCGATGGCGAATCCTTCTTTTATATTCGTAACTTTTCCGATCACCAGAAGGTGGACCGGCCGAGCAAGATGCGCAATCCGCCCTGTCCTCGTGACATCCTCGCGAGACCCTCGCGAGTGTCTCGCGAACCACTCGCCGTAGACTCGCGAGAGTGCAGCGATGAAACAGAAACAGAAATACAAACTACTACTACGGCGGCCGATCCGGATCGACCGCCGCTGAAGGAGGGGGTGCAGGAGGAGCAGGCGCAAGAGGCCGGGGCCGATCCCCCCATTCCCGACGCTGGTCGCCGCCAGCCTAAACCTGCGGCGCGGGCATCGAGTCCCGCAGAAGGGGAAATTCGGGAAGAGACGGCAGATCCTCCCACTCCCGAAACTGGTCGCCGCCAGTCTAAACCCGCGGCACGGGTATCAAGTCCCGTACAAAAAGGAATCATCTTCGATTACGACGCCGGCCGTTTCCATCAGGTATCACCGGACCTGATCGAAAAATGGCAACAGGCCTACCCCGCGGTCGATGTGCTCTCAGAACTGCGCCGCATGGAGGCCTGGGCGTCGGCAAACCCGGTGAACCGGAAATCGAACTGGCAACGGTTCATCGTCAACTGGCTGACCCGGGCCCAGGACCGGGCCGGCCGGGGCGGGCCGAGGTCCGGTCCGCCGGAAGGGGAGGGAGGGCTGGATCGATGGTTGAAAAAGTCTTCCACGACTTCGTAAAGGGGCTCTGCTTTTACTACGAGCGCCGGGATCCCCGGGAGGAGACGCTCGATCTCTGGTTCCAGGCTGTGAAACACATCCCCGACGAGCCGGTGGACTGGATGAGCGAACAGATCCGCGGCCGTCATGATGCCTTCCCGCGGAACCTCCCCCTGGTGATGCGGGAGCTCTGGCAGCAGTGGCTGGATGATCATCCCCAGCGGCGGACCAGCCGAAATGTCGCGGAGGCGTGCCCGGACTGCGACGGTGACGGCCTGCTCAGCCTCTTCCGGAAGGGAAGCAGCTACGTCTTTCGCTGCGGCCGGTGCAAACGGTCGAACCTCAACGGCGTGCCCGTGGCCTATCTCGCCGACTTGGAGGCGCGGGGCTATTCGCTGACCCGGACCGCCAGGGAAGGGAGGCAGGCCCATGGCTGAGCGGCGTGCCGTACCGGAACACGATGATCCCGAGCAGGGCCCCTCGGGGCATCACCAGACCTGTACGCTTTTCGAGAGCTGTCTTGCGCCGCTCTGCCCTCTGGACCCGAGCAGCCTCAAAGGGATCTGGTATCCCGATGAGGAGATGTGCCGCTCCCGATCCCAGGGGGGCCGTCCCTGGATCAAGGCGCAACGGAGGCTTTCAAAAGTCGCCGGCAGCGGCGCCGGGTACTTCACGCTCGCGATGCTCAGCCGCCTGGTTGTGATCCGGAAAGGGATCACCGGCCTCGATCCGGACCTTCCCGAGGAGGCGCAGTTGCGGGCCTGGTTCCAGAAGCGACCGGACCGGAGGGAGGCGGCCACGAAAGGCCAAGCTTCCCGGGCCCTCCATCTGAGGAAGTTCAACTTCCGGAAAACGGGCGGCCGGAAGGGGGCCGGGGGCGGTTTGAAAAAGGGTCGAGACGGCGCGTCCTGATCCGAAAGGAGGGTCGAGACGGCGCGTCCTACGGATCAAAACTTTTTGCGAGGGGTAACCCCCGTGCCCGGTCGGGGAGATGATCACTTCATGGACGAAAAAGTCCCCGTTGTTTTCAGTCTGGCGAGCCGCCGCTACCTGCGTGTCGACGAGGTGGCCAGCTACTTCGGCGTCTCCGGCCGGACGATCTACCGCCTCATCGACTTGGGGGATCTGAAGGTGGTCAGGGTTCGGGACTGCATCCGAATTCCGGTGGAAGAGGTCCGGGAATTCGAGACGCGGGGCAGGGACGATTGGCAGGTGTGACATGGCGACCAAGGCACTTAGAGAAGACAGGTACAAGGCGAGCATCGCTCCGGCAAGCAAACGCCTCTACACCCTCAAGGAGGGGGCCGCGTACCTGGGCCGTTCTGAGTGGGGGATGCGGGAACTGATCTGGGCGGGCGCCATCCCGGTGGTCAAGCCGCAGGCGGCGCGCAAGATCTTCCTGGACGTAAAGGACCTCGACCAATTCGTCGAGAAGAACAAGGCGGTTTATCGTTGATAAATGCTTGAATCATGGTGAGTCCAGTGCTACGCTTTTTCCCATGATGGGAAATCGCCTGAAAGACATTCTGACGAGGGAGGCGGCATCGGCGCATAGGATCGCCGGTGACCGGGGCTCTGACCCGCTGCGGGCCAAGAGCGAGCGCTCCCGGAAAGGAGAGGCGCATCTGAGCGCGGCCACAGAAAAGGGTG
>DIKL01000084.1:1665-7820 GCA_002424545.1 Syntrophaceae bacterium UBA5619 | reverse complement strand
AAAGGGGGACAGCTCCCGATTTTTCTTTGAAAAATCGGGAGCTGTCCCCCTTTTCTTTTGCTTCGACTGATTTTTACTTCTGCTTCCGCTTCTCCAGCTCTTCCGCCCGGAGCTGCTTGCGGAGGATCTTGCCCACGTTCGTTTTCGGCAGCTCCTTGCGGAACTCGATCTCCGTCGGCAGCTTGTAGGTGGCCAGCCGCGATTTGCAGTATTCGATCAGCTCCTCCTGGGTGGCCGTCTCGCCCTCTTTGAGCACGACAAACACCTTCACGCTCTCGCCGCGGGTCGGATGCGGAATCCCGATGGTGCAGGCCTCCTGGACCTTGGGATGGAGGTAGAAGACCTCATCGACATCCCGCGGGTAGACGTTGAAGCCGCCGGAGATGATCATGTCCTTCTTCCGGTCAACGATATAGAAATAACCGTCCTCGTCCATCGTCGCGATATCGCCGGTGTAGATCCAGCCGTCCCGGAGCGTCTTGGCCGTCTCTTCGGGTTTCCCCTTGTAGCCCAGCATGATCTGGGGTCCCTTGACGATCAGTTCGCCGCGCTCTCCCACCGGAACATCGGTCACCTCGTCCTCCAGATCCACGATCCGGGCCAGCGTATCCGGAATGGGAATGCCGACGCTCCCCACCTTCCGGGCGCCGCCGGCAAAGGGATTGATATGGGTCACGGGTGTCGTCTCCGTCATTCCGAAGCCCTCGACAATGACCGCCCCGGTAGCCTTTTCAAAATCGTGGATCACCTCGACGGGAAGCGGCGCGCTTCCGGAGAAGGCCCCCTTGATGCAGCTCATGTCCGTCTTCTTCAGATCCGGGTGGTTCAGCATCCCGATATACATGGTCGGAACCAACGGCGCAAAGGTGGGACGATACAGCCGGATCGCCTCCAGCAACGGCTCGGGCTGGGGACGGGGAACCAGGCCCTGCGCAAATCCCATGAAAATAGAGTAATTCATCGCGGTGGACAGGCCGAAGACGTGAAAGTAGGGCAGCGCCCCCAACATGATCTCCGTTCCGGGTTCGAATTTCGGAAACCAGGCCTTGATCTGCTGGACCTGTTTGCTCAGGTTTGCGTGGGTGAGCATGACCCCCTTGGTGACACCGGTCGTCCCGCCGGTGTACTGATACATGGCCACATCCTCGAAGCCAGCTTTCACAGTCGGCGGGTTGGGGGCGTATTTGCCGAGGCACTCCTTCCAGTTGTACACGTCCGGGGCCGGCGCCACCTCGGCAAACGGGTATTTCTTGAGCCACTTTCCCAGGATCCGTTTGACGGCGGGCAGATAGTCGCCGATGCAGGTATGGACGATCTGCTTGATCTGCGTCTTGGGCCGGAGCGCGACCATTCGTTTGACGAGGAGGTCCATGGTGATCAGGGCCTTGGCGCCGGAGTCATTGAACTGGTGCTCCAGCTCCGGATCCGAGTAGAGCGGGTTGTTCATCACCACGACCCCCCCGATTTTCAGAATCGCGAAGTAGGCGGCAACGCAGGGAACGATGTTGGGCAGCAGGATCGCCACGGCATCCCCTTTTTTGATCCCGAAATCGGCCAGACAGGCGGCAAAACGATCCGTCATCTCCCCGAGCTGACGGAAGGTGATGGTCGTCCCCTGGAAAAGGAGAGCCGGCTTGTCGGGAAACTTTTTCGCCGACCGGTCCAGCATCTCCGACATGCAGATCTCTTCATACTTGACAAATTCCGGAACGCCTTCTTCATAGGACTTCAGCCACAGCTTTTCCTGATACCTCGTCTCAGCCATTCTCGTCCACCCTCCCTTCTTTTTTTGATTGGTCTGTTGGAACTCCCCTTCTCAAAAAAACGGTGAGCCATTCTACAACAACCGAAAGGATTTGCCAAACGGAAAATCGTATGAATCAGCAACAAGGGGGGACGGCCGTGAAGCCGTCCCCCCTCTTGTTTTTCACAGATCCGACGGCGCCGCGCAGACGTCCGCCGGGGGCTTCTCCTGTTCGAGGTCCATCGCCTTCCAGACGATCTCCGCGATGTCGAACGCGATCATCGTCTCTTCCTTCTTGCGATCCTTGATCCCGTCGGAGAACATCGTCAGGCAGAAGGGGCAGCCCACGGCGACCCGGTCGGCCCCGGTGGCGATCGCCTGGTCGGTCCGCATGTTGTTGATCCGCTCGCCGATATCCTCCTCCATCCACATCCGCGCCCCGCCGGCGCCGCAACAGAAACTCTTCGCGAGATTGCGTTCCATCTCCGCCAGCTTCAGGCCGGGAACGGCCTTGAGAATCTTCCGCGGCTGATCGTAGATGTTGTTGTAGCGGCCGAGGAAGCAGGAATCGTGGTAGGTAAAGAGTCCCTCCACCGGTTTTTTGAGCGTGATTTTTCCGCGGGCAATCAGATCGGAGATGATTTCCGTGTGATGGAACACCTCGAATTCGCCGCCGAAGTTGCGGTAGTCCTTCTTCAGCGCGTTGTAGCCGTGCGGACAGGTGCAGATGATCTTCTTGACGTTGTAGCCCTTCATGATCTCGATGTTCGCCTGGGCCAGGGCCTGGAAGCTGTACTCGTTTCCGCCCCGCATCAGCGAATCGCCGCAGCAGCCCTCTTCGGTTCCGAGGATGCCGAAACTGACCCCCGCCGCCTTGAGGATCTTGGCGAAGGCCGCGGAAACCTTTTTGCCGCGGTCGTCGAAGGACCCGGAACACCCCACGTAGAAAAGATACTCGACGTCGGCGTTCTCGGCCAGGGTCTGAATCCCGAGATCCTTCGCCCAGTCCGCCCGCAGGTGGGAACCGATCCCCCAGGGGTTGGAGTTGTTGTCGATGTTCCGGTAGGTGAGCTGGAGCTCCGCCCCGAAGTCGGCCTCGGTCATGACCTTGTACTGCCGCATCTGGACGATCTTGGGAACATGCTCGATCAACGCCGGGCAATGCTCCTGGCAATACAGGCAGTTCGTGCAGGCCCACAGTTCGTGGAGATCCACCACCTCGCCCACCAGCCCCTTTTCCGCCGGCGCCTCCGCCCTCGTCGCACCCGCCACGACGGTGTCGACCAAGGCATCCACCCCGTCGAGGGCCCTGAAGACCAGCATCTTCTTCGCCGGCTTTCCGTCACCCTCCGGAAGGGCAAGCGCCGCCCTTTTGGCCGCGATCGCCGCGGGCGCCTGCTCCAGCCAGTAGGTCTTCAAATCCTGCAGAAGCTTCTTCGGCGAAAGGGGCTTCCCGGAGAGGTAGGCCGGACAGCCGTCCTGACAGCGCCCGCAGCGCGTGCAGGCATCCGAATCGAAGATCTGCTTCTTCGTGAACTCCTCCAGTTTGCCGACGCCGAACGACTCCGCGTTCTCGAAATCCCGGATCGGTTCGATGTGCCCCACCGGCTGCAGCGATCCCATGAAGTGGTTCGCCGGCGTCGTGATGATGTGCATCAGCCGGGAGAAGGGAATGTAAGCGATGAAGCCAAGGGAGAGCAGGGCATGGATCCACCAGTTGACCTTGTGGAGGATCACTGCCGTGTCCTGCCCAACGCCGGTGAGCGTCTTCGCCAAAATCCAGCCGGCAAAAGACCAATATTCCCAGGGGGGATGGGTTACATGGATCCGCAACGCCTCGCTGACGAATCCCGTCACGACGATCGCGAGGATCAGCAAAAGAACGATCCCATCGTCGGGGGTGTTCTCCGGAGTGCCCTTGTAACCGAGACGGTCGGGCTTCCGGATATAGCGGCGGTCGATTGCCAGCAGCACGCCGATCAGGACGAACAACCCGAAGAGATCCATCATAAACGAGAAAATCAGGTAGAACCACCCCCGCAGAAAGACCCACCCCAGGAGCGGCCCCGTAATGTAAGTCTCCTTGGCGATCATGGCCGTCCCGATGAAGAGAACCACGAAGCCGAAGAAGATCAGGCCGTGCATGATCCCCGGATAGGGATCGCGAAAGGTTTTCACCTGGAGGAGCCCATTGAGGAACAGCGATCGGATCCGCTCCCCGAGGCGATCCGTCCGGACCTCCGGCTTGCCCAGGGCGACCCACATCCGCCACCGCCGGTAGACCCCGTAGGCGAAGATTGCCATGGCGATGGCCGCCAGCGGATAGAAAAGAACACCGAAAGACTCGGCGTTCCAGTAGACCTGCCTCCCCTCGTTACCAACCGAAAACGCGACGTGCTCCATAACCCCTCCCGGCGGGAATAACAGGGTCGGCGGCCGATTGCGGCAATCGGCCGCCGACCCTGCTCATTTTGTCATGCCAGCAGTTTCTTGCACTCCTTGGTGAATTCGGGAATGACCTTGAACAGGTCATCCACAATGCCGTAGTCCGCCTTGGTAAAGATGGGCGCCTCGGCATCCTTGTTGATGGCCACGATAAATTTCGAGGAGCTCATCCCGGCCAGATGCTGAATGGCGCCGGAAATGCCGCAGGCGATGTAGAGGTTCGGAGAGACGATCTTGCCGGTCTGTCCGACCTGATCGGCCTGGGGTCTCCAGCCCGCGTCGACCGCCGCGCGCGATGCGCCGACGGTTGCGCCGAGAACGGCCGCCAGTTCTTCCAGGATGGCGTACCCCTCCGGGCCCTTCATTCCGCGCCCGCCGGAGACGATGACGTTGGCCTCCGTCAGGTCGGCCTTGCCGCTCGTATCCTTCTGCACCTCGAGGACCTTCGTCTTGAGCTGGCCCGCATCGAGGGCCGCATCGAACTTCACGACGACCCCCGCCTTCGCGTTTTCCACCGCGGGAAAAACGTTCGGCCTCAGGGAGGCCATCTGCGGGACCGTGGAGAAAACCACCTCGCCGAAGCACTTCCCGGCATACATCGGCCGGATCGCCAGCAGCTTGCCGTCGGCGATCTTCACGTCCGTGCAGTCCGTGGCCATCCCGGTTGCCAGTTTCCCGACCAGGCGGGCGGAAAGATCCTTCCCCTGGGTCGACGCGCCCAAAAGCAGGATGGCCGGGTCGTTCTCCTTGACCACCTTCGCCACCGCCGCCGCATGGGCATCCGTCGTGTAGGGTTCGAGGGCGGGATCATCCGCCAAAAAGACCTTGTCCACGCCGTACTGACCCAATTGCCCGGCGATCCCCTCGATCCCCGAGCCGCAGAGAACGGCGCAAACCTCATCCCCGAGGGCGTCCGCCAGCTTCCGGGCCGTGCTGGCCAGTTCGAAGCTGATCTTGCGGAAGGCGCCGTCCCGCTGTTCTGCAACAATCCATACCCCTTTTGCCATCTTCATATCCTCCGTCATTCTGTTTTAGATGACCTTTGCCTCTTCCCGGAGCAACTTCGCCAGCTCCGCGGCCTTCACCGCCGGGTCGTCGCCGCAGATGATCTTTCCCGCGGCCCTGGCCGGAGGCGGCACAAGCTTGGCCACCTTTGCGTTGGCCGAAACCGTCACGCCCAGCGCGGCGGCGTTCTTCACATCGACCGGTTTCTTCTTGGCCTTCATGATTCCGGGTAGGGACGCATAGCGGGGCTCGTTGAGACCCTTCTGCGCCGACACGAGACAGGGGAGCGGGCACTCGATCAGGAGTTGCGCCCCCTCGATCGGCCGGACGACCTTGACGGCGTTGCCGGCAAACTCGAATTTCGTAACCACCGTAACCTGAGGAATGCCCAGCAGTTCGGCAAGAACGGCGGCTACCTGACCGGAATCGTCGTCGATCGCCCGCTGCCCGCAGAAAATGATGTCATAGGGAATTCCCTTGATCGCCGCCGCCAGGGCCGAGGCCGTGGCAAAGGCGTCCGCGCCGTCGAACACGGGATCGCAGACGTGGATGCCCTTGTCGGCGCCCATCGCCAGCGCGGTCCGGATCGTCTCCATCGCCCGCTGCGGGCCGACGGAGACGATGGTCACGTCGCCGCCGTTTTTCTCTTTCAGTCGCAGGGCCTCCTCCACACCGAATTCGTCATAGGGGTTCATGACCCACTTGATGCCCCCCTCTTCGATCCCGGAGCCGTCGGGCTTCACCTTGATCTGGGCCTCTGTGTCCGGAACCTGTTTTACGCACGCGACAATATTCACTTTGTCCTCCTTCTCCCGATATTTTACAGTCTGTTGTTTACCAGATCCGTAACCACGGACGGATCCGCCAACGTGCTCGTATCGCCCAGATCGCCGATGTCGTTCGCGGCCACCTTCTTCAAAATACGCCGCATGATCTTGCCGCTCCGGGTCTTGGGAAGGCC
>DIKL01000084.1:0-1652 GCA_002424545.1 Syntrophaceae bacterium UBA5619 | reverse complement strand
GCGATCGGCCCGATGATGTTCCGGACGTGGGCCACGAGTTCCTTCTTCAGCGCATCGGATTTCTCCACGCCGGTGTTCAGCGTGACGTAGGCGTAGATCGACTGCCCCTTGATCTCATGGGGATAGCCGACGACGGCCGACTCCGCCACCTTCTCGTGGGAGTTGAGGGCCGCCTCGACCTCGGCGGTTCCCATCCGGTGACCGGAGACGTTGATGACATCGTCGATGCGGCCGGTGATCCGGTAGTAGGCGTCCTTGTCCCGGAGCGCCCCGTCGCCGCTGAAATAGTATCCCGGAAACGGCTCGAAGTAGGTCTCCTCGTATTTCTTGTGGTCCCCATAAATCGTCCGGGTGAAGCCGGGCCAGGCGCGCTTGATGCAGAGGGCGCCGCGGCCGACCAGCTCCGTGACCTCCTCGCCGGTTGCATCGTTGACCAGGGCCGGAACGACGCCCATGATCGGAAGCGTCGCCATCGCGGGCTTGATGGGAATCGCGCCGGGCAAGGGCAGGATCATGAAACCGCCGGTCTCGGTCTGCCACCAGGTGTCGACAATGGGGCAGCGGTTTTTCCCGATCACGCTGTAGTACCAGTGCCACGCCTCCGGATTCAGAGGCTCGCCGACGGAACCGAGGATCCGCAGGGAGGAGATGTCGATGCCCTCCACCCACTGGTTCCCCTCCTTGGCGATCGCGCGGATGGCCGTCGGGGCGGTGTAGAACTGCGTCACCTTGTATTTCTCGACGATCTGCCAGAACCGGCTGTAGGTCGGATAGTTCGGAACGCCCTCGAACATCAGGGACGTGGATCCGTTGCAGAGCGGGCCGTAGAGGACAAAGCTGTGGCCGGTGACCCAGCCGATGTCCGCGGTGCACCACCAGATGTCGTTTTCGTGCACGTCAAACGCAAGCTTGTGCGTGTAGGCGGCAAAGAGGAGGTAGCCCGCCGTCGTGTGGAGGGCGCCTTTTGGTTTTCCGGTGGAACCGGAGGTGTAGAGAATGAACAGCGTATCCTCGGCATCCATCCATTCGGGTTCGCATCGGTCGTCGACCTTGGCCATCTCCTCGTGCCACCAGAGGTCGCGGCCCGGCGTCCAGTCGATCTTGACCTTGTCGCCGACCCTCTTCAACACGATCACCTTCTCGATCGAGGGGCACTCCTTCAGGGCCGTGTCGGCGTCCTTCTTCTGGGGGACCGCCTTGGCGCCGCGGAAGGTCCCGTCGCAGACCACCAGAACCCGGGCCTGCGAATCCTGGATCCGGACCGCCAGCGCGTCGGGGCTGAAGCCGCCGAACACGACGGTATGGATGGCGCCGATTCTCGCGCAGGCCAGCATCGCGATCCCGGCCTCAGGGACCATCGGCATGTAGATGCAGACGCGATCGCCTTTCTTGACGCCGCGGGTCTTGAGGACATTCGCGAACTTGCAGACCTCTTTGTAGAGTTCGCGGTACGTGATGGCGCGCTCTTCGCCCGGCTCGTTGCCGACCCACTGGATCGCCACCTTGTCGCCGCGCTTCTCCAACTGCCGATCCAGGCAGTTGTAGGCAACGTTCAGTTTTGCGCCCTCGAAATACTTCAGATTCATCGGCCCTTTGCGGATATCGAAGTTGAAATCCTCGACCTTGTCCCACTTCTTGAAGAAGGTCAGGTA
>DIKL01000029.1 GCA_002424545.1 Syntrophaceae bacterium UBA5619 | reverse complement strand
CCGATGGCGATGCCGCCCCGCTCGCCGGAGCTGATCCGGACGCAGTCGACGAGGTCCAGGACGAAGATCTTTCCGTCCCCGACCTTGCCCCCGTCGGTCTTCGCCCCCTTCTGAATGGCCGAGATCGTCGGCTCGACGAACGCCTCGTTCACGGCAATGTCCAGCCGCACCTTCCGCAGGAGACCGCCGACCTCCTTCGCCCCCCGGTAGATCTCCGTGTGCCCCTTCTGCCGGCCCTGGCCGAGGACGTTGGTGACGGTCATCAGGTTCACTTCCACCGCTTCGAGCGCCTGCTTGACCTCCTCCAGCCGGTGGGGCTGAATGATCGCGACAATATATTTCATGGCATTTCCCCCCTTCTATTCGATGACCGTGTAGGCCGACTCGCTCTGCTGCGTCAGGTCGAGGCCGACGATCTCGTCCTTCTTGTCCACCCTCATCCCCACCAGGGCGTCGACGGCCTTGAAGAGGACCCAGGTCATCCCCGCGGCGAAGAGCGGCGCGATGACGACGAGCAGGACCTGGACGAAAAACTGCCTGGGGTTTCCGAACAGCAGGCCGTTCGCCCCGGCGGCGTTGACCGCCTGCTCCGCGAAGAGACCCGTCGCGAGGGTGCCCCAGATCCCCCCCACCCCGTGGACGCCGAATGCGTCGAGGGAATCGTCGTAGCCCATCTTCGCCTTGATCCAGACCACCGCCAGGTAGCACAGCAGGGAGACCGAGACGCCGATAAAGATCGCGTTCATAGGATTCACAAAGCCGCAGGCCGGGGTGATGGCCACGAGGCTGGCGACCGCGCCCGTTACCGCCCCGAGGATCGTCGGGGCCCCATGGTGGCGCCATTCGATGAGCGCCCAGGTGAGTCCCGCGGCCGCCGTGGCAATGTGGGTGGTGACGAAGGCGTTGGCCGCCAGCTCATTCGCCCCGAGGGCGCTCCCCGCGTTGAAGCCGAACCAGCCGAACCAGAGCAGCGCCGCGCCGAGGACGGTGAAGGGCAGGTTATGCGGCCGGAAGGGCTGCTGCTGGTAGCCGCAACGCTTTCCCAGGAGGATCGCCAGCGTCAGGGCCGAGATGCCGGAACTGACATGGACGACGATCCCCCCCGCGAAATCCAGCGCCCCCAGATTGCGGAGCCAGCCGCCGGTCCCCCAGACCCAGTGCGCCAGGGGGTCGTAGACGAAGGTCGCCCAGAGGAGGGTGAAGAGCAGAAAGGCGGAGAACTTCATCCTCTCCGCGAAGGCCCCGATGATCAGAGCCGGCGTGATGATCGCGAACATCGCCTGGAAGATCATGAAGACCTGGTGCGGGATCGTCGCCGAGTAGTCGGCGTTGGGCTGGCCGCCCACGTAGCTGAGGCCCGCCCATTTCAGGCTGCCGATGATCCCCCATCCGGCGTCCGGGCCGAAGGCCAGGGAGTAGCCGAAGAGGACCCACTGGAGCGAAATGACGCAGACGATGATGAAGCACTGCATTAAAATGGAAAGGACGTTTTTCCTCCGGACCAGCCCGCCGTAGAAGAAGGCGAGGCCGGGAATCGTCATGCCCAGGACGAGGACCGCCGAGGTCATTACCCATGCCGTATCCCCCGTGTTCATGATGTCGTGCACCTCCTCAGTGTAAGGTTTCCGGGATCCCTGCTGCCGTCGCGCCCGCCTTGTCCGATTATCCCGGGATCGAAGGCGCAGTCCGGCGGCGACTCCGCTCGGCGGAGGATAGAGCAAGGGGAGTGCCACCGTTCGG
Source organism: Syntrophaceae bacterium UBA5619 (assembly GCA_002424545.1). Taxonomy (GTDB): domain Bacteria; phylum Desulfobacterota; class Syntrophia; order Syntrophales; family UBA5619; genus UBA5619. Next base: position 23,646 of record DIKL01000029.1, on the reverse strand, counting down.
CGGAGGATGGAAAAAAGGGGGTGTTAAGAGGGGATGCCATGGTCCTCTATCGGATAATGGGGCTTTGAATTTTTCCTGAAACGCGGCAAATTGTCATTCCTGCGGAAGCAGGAATCCAGTTCTTTCAGGATGTTCCCAAGGGAATGGATACCCGCTTTCGCGGGTATGACAACAAGCCTGTCTTGTCAAAGGTCCAAAAATATGAATGAATTTTCATTAACGCCCGTTCGGCGCCTGCGGCGGATGGCGGAACAAATTTGTACCGTGGCTTTGACCGCCCGGAACAAATGTGGATCGGATGCCAGCATCCCGGGTCCCTTCCCGGAGGAGGGGCCATCCCCGATGCGTCCCTTTTCCGTGATGGCAGGCTGGACTGGAATCGGTCCAATCCTCCGTGGAACGCCGCGGAAGCGTCGAATTTGGTATTCTTGAAACCGGACCTGTAGTATGGTAGAGGCGAGCGTAAAGACAGAGGATCGTGTGTATCATGCCGGTTTACGAATACATAGCGCTGGATTCCGCAGGACGCCGACGGAAGGGGATCGTCGATGCGGGGAGTCTCGCCTCGGCCCGGCAGAAGCTGCGGGAGACGGAGGTCTTCCCCGTGGAGATTGCCGAGACCAGCGAACGGGGGCGGGAGGAGACGGCCGGGCGGGGAAACGCCCTGCGTCTCTTCCGGAAGATCGGTCTTCAGGAACTGGCCGTGATGACGAGGCAACTGGCCACGCTTTTGGGAGCGGGTCTGCCGCTGGTTCCCTCCCTCACCGCGCTTGTGGCCCAGAGCCGGCATCCGGCTCTCAGAACGACGCTCGCCCGGATCAAGGACGAGGTCAACGAGGGAAACAGCCTGACCGGGAGCATGTCCCATTTTCCGGAGGTCTTTCCTCCCTTCTACATCAACATGGTGCGGGCCGGGGAGGCGTCGGGGACGGTCCATCTGGTTCTGGAGAGGCTCGCCGATTTCAACGAGGCGCAGCAGGCCTTGAAGACGAAGATCCGTTCGGCCCTGGCCTACCCGCTGTTCATGTTCTTCATCGGGAGCGGCGTCCTGTTTTTCCTGGTGACCTTCGTCGTCCCGAACATCACGAACATCTTCCGGGAGATGAACCAGACCCTCCCGGGAATCACCGTCTTTCTGATCTTCGTGAGCGGATTTCTGAAGGCCTTCTGGTGGATCATCGCCCTGATCCTCCTGGCCGGAATCGTCGGTCTCCGGTACGCCGTCCGGAAGACCGACCGCGGGCGCCATGTCTGGGACCGGATCAAGCTCAACGCCCCGTTTTTCGGCGTTCTGAACAGGAAGATCGCCGTGGCGCGCTTCAGCCGTACGCTGGGGACGTTGCTTCAAAGCGGCGTGCCGCTTCTGGCCGCGCTGGAAATCGCCGGGAACGTCGTCAACAACCTGGTCGTCGCCGAGGAGATCCGGCGGACGGCCCGGGAGGTCGAAGAGGGGCAGAGCCTTTCTACGCCTCTTTCCCGGAACGGGGTTTTCCCCCCCATCGCCGTCGAGATGATCTCCGTGGGGGAACAGAGCGGCAATATGGAGACGATGCTCTTCCGGGTCGCCGACGCCTACGAGAAGGAGGTGGAGGCCGACATTCTGCTGGTCACCTCCCTCCTCGAACCGGCGATGATCCTCGCGATGGGCGCCGTGGTCGGGTTCATCGTGATCTCCATTTTGCTGCCCATTTTCGAAATGAATCAGCTTGTCCGCTGATCGACAGGAGAAACCAATGAGAAAGAGAAAGAGCAACCAGAAGGGCTTCACGCTGATCGAGCTGATGGTCGTTATCGTCATCCTCGGCATCCTGGCCGGGTTGATCGTCCCCCGGATCATGGGGCGGCCGGACGAGGCCAGGCAGGCCAAGGCGCGGATACAGATCGAAAGCCTTGAGACGGCGTTGAAGCTCTACAAACTGGACAACGGAAACTATCCGACGACCGACCAGGGCCTTCAGGCGTTGGTCGCGCCGCCGGCAACGGGAACGGCGCTGAAGAACTGGCGACAGGGAGGATACCTCGAAAAGGGAAAGGTCCCGAAGGATCCTTGGGACAACGACTTCATCTATCTCTCTCCCGGCGCTCACGGGGATTATGATCTTTCCTCCCGCGGCGCGGACGGCGAAGAGGGCGGGGAGGGGAAAAACAGGGATATCAACAGTTGGGAAAGTGAATAATCGGGGATATACGCTGATCGAACTCTCCGTGGTCGTCCTGCTCATCGGGATGATGCTGATGATCGCCGTCCCGCGGGTGCGGGACACCCTGCTCCGAGACGATCTCACCGCGGCGACCCGGCAACTCGTCATCATTGCCCGCGAACTGAAAAACGAGGCGGTTCGTGAACAGGTGGATTACCTCCTCCATCTCGATCTCGACCGGCCGGGCTTCTGGACCTACAGCGCCGATACGACCGCCGAAAAGCAAGCCGTGATCCGCAAAGGGGCGATCCGCTTTTCCGAGGGGATCCGGATTGCCGGCGTCCGTCACCCCGGGGAGGTCAGGAAAACGGATGGGGAAACGGTCATCCGTTTCTTCAGCAGAGGATATACGGAGCCGACGGTGATCCATCTGAAGAAGGAAGACCGGACCTTCACGCTCGTGCTGAACCCCTTTCTCCCGACCGTCGGCGTTCACGAGAAACATGTCGATTTCACCTTCAATGAGGATGACCGTGTCGCCGGTCTCTAACCGCGGATTCACACTCCTGGAGGTCATGATCGCGATGGCGATCCTGGCCGTGGCCCTGGTTGCCGTCTACCAGTCCCAGTCTCAGAGCATTTCCATGGCGGGTTCCTCCCGCTTTCTCACCACCGCCTCGCTGCTGGCCCAGAGCCGAATGGCCGGAATCGATGCGGCGGATCCGCGGCAGGTCGTCGCCGACAAAGGGGACTTCGGGGACGATTTTCCGGATTATCGGTGGCAGGTGGAGATCGGCGAGACGGAGAACGCGCTGCTGAAAAAAATCATCCTCACGGTGACGAACAGCCGGATGGCGGTCCGTGACACCTACCGTTTGACCCTCTATAAGGTGGTGCCGCCGTGAAAAAAAATCGCGGGTTCACGCTGATCGAAATCCTGATTGCCGTCTTCATCCTGGGGATCGTTCTTTCGACCGTGTTTGCCTCCTATACGGGGACGTTCCGAATCATCCGCGAGGCCGGCGCCGACGCCGAGCTTTACGGCATGGCCAGGACGGTCTTCGATCGGATGATCCGGGACCTCGATGCGGTGGTTCCCTGGAAGGGGGCGTTTGTCTTCCAGGCGAAGCCGTACAGCCTGGGGAGACGGGAATTCATGCGCCTGACCTTCCGGTCCGCGGCCCATGTCGCGTTTGACGAGCAGGAGGCGCCGGAGGGAATTGCGGTCATCGAGTACGGCCTCGAAGAGACAAAGGAGGCGGATGGGACGGAGAAGGAGGGGTACACCCTTTACCGGAGCGATTCCCTCCGCCGTGATCCGGAAAAGGAGGGGAATGCCGCCGGGAAATTTCCGCTGTGCGACCGGGTCGAGACCCTGACCTATCGTTTTTTCGACGCCGCGGGGAAGGAGTACGCAACCTGGGATGCCGGCGCGCCCGAGGAGACGCAGCAGAAGAGGGCCCCGGCAATGATGGAGATCCGTCTCGGTCTGACCAACGAGAAGGACCGGGAGCGTCCGATCCCGTTCATGACCCGGATTCGCCTGCCGTTCAATCAGGTGACGACGCGATGACGACAAACAACCGGCGGGGCATCGCGCTGATCATCGTTTTGCTGATGATCAGCATCATCGTGGCGATTACGATCCAATGGAACCGTTCGACCCGCTCCGAGGTGTACGAGGCGGCCAATCTGAGCGACGGCATCCGGCTGCGGTATTTGGCCGAATCGGGTTTTTATGCGGGCGAGGCGCTCCTGCTCGCCGATCGAAACGGGTTTGACGCGCTGACGGAGGAATGGGCGAAAACCGAGACGCTTTCCCTCCGGTCCGAAGATTATTTCGACAAAGGTTCCTTCCAGCTCTCGATTGAAGACGAGGGGGGAAGGATTCCCGTCAACGGTCTCGTCAGTGGAAACGGCTACAATGCGACCGTCCGCGACCTGCTGCTCCGCCTTCTGACCGGCCCGTATTTCCGTCTCTCCCCCGATCAGGCCGGTGAAGTCGTCGATGCCGTCAAGGACTGGATCGACGAGGATAACGAGGTCACGGGGGACGGCGCGGAGGGGAGGTACTATGCCGGGCTGGACAGGCCGCATGCCGCGAAGAACGCACCTCTCGATTGCATTGAGGAATTATTGATGGTAAGGGGGATAACCCGCGAGCTGTTTTACGGCACGGCGGAATCTCCCGGTCTTGCGGCTTGTCTGACCATTTTCGGCGATGGAAAGATCAATATCAACACCGCACCGACGCCGGTCCTCCGGGCGCTGTCGGCGGAGATGACGGATGACGGGGTCGAGGAACTCGACGAATACCGCCGAAACGGGAAAAACGATCTTGCCGAATCCGCCTGGTATTCCCGGATTCCGGGGGCGGCCGACTGGAACATCCCCTCGGGACTGATCTCCGTTCGGAGCGACACGTTTCGGATCACCTCCGTCGGCCTCCAGGGACGAATGAAGCAAAGACTCACCGCCGTCGTCAAGCGAACGGCGGACCGGAGGAAGATCGATCTTCTATCCTGGAGAGTAGCGTGATGGCCGAGAAAATTCTGGGTCTCGACATCGGCGCCGGCAGCGTCAAGGCGGTGATTGTTTCCCGGGGAGTTCGGAAGGCGCGCCGGATTCTCGGCGTTCGCCGGATCGATATCCGCGAGGCGGGGGGCGTTCCGGAGGCGCTCGCGCTGCTCTTCGCGGATCCGGTGTTTCGCGAAGCGATCTGCATCACGGCTCTTCCCGTCGGCCGGCTTTCCTTTCGAAACCTCCGGCTCCCGTTCGGGGGCGACCGGCGGATCGGTCAGACCGTCGCTTTCGCGCTGGAACCGCTGATCCGGCAGCCCCTCGACAGCGTCTTGATCGATTATTTGGCGTCCGCGCGGGACGGACGGTCGGAGATCTTTGCGGCCCTGGCCGACCGCTCGTTTGTCGGGGAATGGACGGGATTCCTTTCTCCCCATGTTCGCGAAACGGCGGTCATCGACATCGGCGCCGTTCCGCTCGCCTCGTTCCTGTTGCGGAAACCGGACTTTCACGGGTGCGCCCTGCTGCTGGATCTCGGCGTGCGCGATGCGACGGCGATCTTTGCCGCGGAAGATCGGATCCTCCATGTCCGTCATTTTTGTTTCGGCGGGGAGAGGGCGACCGACGCGATTGCCGAGACGCTGCGGATCGATTCCGCCGCGGCGGAATCGATGAAGCTAAGCGGCGACATCCCCGAATCGGCCGCCGCGGCCGTCCGGGCCGTTTGCGATCCGTTTCTTTCCGAGCTGAAAAATACCCAGACCTTTCTTCTGGACCAGGGGAGAATTCCCGCGGCGCCTTCCCGGATCATCCTGACGGGCGGCGGCGCCCGAACGCCGGGCCTCGCCGAGGGCCTCTCCCGCGCATTTGCCGTCTGCGTGGAAGGGACGGACCTGATCGCGTCCGGGGGGGTTGAGATGGACCATACCCTCCGTTCGTCGTGGGAGCCGACGGTTTTGGACCAGGCCCTTGCGCTCGCGGTTCGGCCGCTGGGCAAGGGGCGCGGCTTCAACTTCCGTCAGCGGGAATCATGGACGGCGGTTTACGGGGAGCTCGGCGGGCTTCTGAAAAAAGGGGCCGCGGCGGTCGTGCTGATCCTGCTTCTGGCCGGCATCGAACTGGGTCTCGAGGATTACGCCGCCCGTCTCCGGCTTGCCCGGTTGAAGAACGAAATCGCGATGGAATTTAGGAAGATGGATCCGGAGGCGACCCGGATGGTCGATCCGGTGATCCAACTCCGGGGAAAGATCGCCGAGGCGAGAAAGCTCGCGACGGGGATGGGCGAAGCAACCACGGCGGCGAGGACGATCGACCTACTGCGGGAGTTTTCGACGCTGGCGCCGCCGGATCTTCTCGTGACTTCCCTGACGCTGGACGGGGGCGAGGTCGGACTCAAGGGCGAGGTCCGGGATCCGGATGCCGTGGATTCGATCCGGCAGACCTTTGCGGGCTCGAAATACGTCAAGACGGTTGAGATCGGCCAGACAAACCCGATGAAACAGAGGACGGGAGTGGAGTTTGATCTCCGGATGGTTTTGAAGCGATGAGACGTTTCTGGGAACAACTGACGCAGGATCAGCAACGGATCGTGATTGCCGGCCTCGTCTTCGTGGCGGCGGCCCTTTTCGTCCAGTTTGCCGTTTTCCCATACCTCGATGCCCGGAACAAGGTGCGGAACGCGATCGCCGGCAGTGAAAAAACGCTCCGCGAACTTGCCGGCCTCGGCGGGGAGTTCGGCGTTCTCCGGCAGCGCTCCGGGGAGATCCGCCGGGCAATCGAGCGCCGGCCGCCGGATTTCACCCTTCTCTCCCATCTGGAAAGGCGGGCGGTCGAAGCGGGTGTAAAAACGAACATCAGGTCGATCCGTCCGCTGAGATCCGTTGCGGTCGGCGCCTATGAGGAGGCCGCCGTCGAAATCCGGTTGGACAAAATGACGATGAAGCAGTTGACGGATTTCCTCTATCTGATGGAATCACCGGAGGACGCGGTCCGGATCCGGAGGATGTCCGTCGAGAAGATGAGGGACAACCCGGAGTACCTGAACGCGCAGATCCAGGCATGGACCTATCTGTCTCCGACCCCGAGGAGTCGTTGAGATGAGACCGAAAATGAATCGGGCCCTTGTGGGCTACATCCTGGCCGGCGTCGCGATGCTTTTTCTGTTCCTCTATCTCCGTTTCCCGGGGGAGATCGTGACGGATTTCATCCGGGCGGCCCTGGCCGCCCGCTATCCCGGGACGGCGCTTTCGCTGGAGACGGCCCGGCCCGTCATTCCGCCCGGCATTCGTCTGCAGCGGATCGAAGCCGCTTTCCCGGAGCGCCCGGGCGCGGCCCTCCGGGCGGACCGTCTGACCGTCCGACCCGCTTGGCTTTCCCTGCTCCGGGGTCGTTTCGCGTTTCTGGCGGCGGCGGAGGGGTACGGCGGAGAGGTTCGGGGACGCGTCGATTTTCAAAACAGTCTCTCCCTTCAGGGACCGTTTTCGGGGACGGCCGATTTTCGGGAAATTCGGCTGGAAAGGTGCGACTGGCTTCGAGAGACCCTTGCGCGGCGGGTTGCCGGGACGTTGGGGGGCTCGGTTTCCTTCGTCGGCGACGGGGAATCCCTGAAGAACGGAACGGGAACCCTCGTCTTCACGCTGGCAAACGTGAGCTGGCCGCTCACGGAGTCCGCGTTCGGTTTCGACCGGCTCGACTTCGGCAAGGTCGACGCAAAGATCAGCTTCCGGAACGGCGACCTGAAAATCACGGAGCTGTTCCTGAATGGGGAAAAACTCAAGGTGGCGCTGAAAGGGGATGTCTCTCTTGCCGATGATATCCGGGAGAGCCGGATCGACCTGAACGGCACGCTCGAAATGCCGGGACAGGGAAATCGGCGGGTGAAGCTGGCCATCGGCGGTACCCTGGGGAAGCCGAAGACGAGATTCATGTAAGGGGCAGGTGATCGCTTGGACGGATTGCGGCGGCTTTATTCTTCACTGACCGATTTCCGGGGAAAGGCTTTCCGGCGGACGATGATCCTCGCGTTGATGGCCGTCTTCCTCTACCAGGGGGTGGGAATTTTTTACAAAGGGCTGGCGATCTGCATCGGCCGAATGGCGCCGGCATCCCGGCCGGAGGTCAAGGCGCAGGCCGCCGCGGTCCGGGAGCCGCTGAGCGCCTACCGGGTGATTCCGGAGCGGAACCTCTTCGGCACGGCAACCCGGGCGGTTGTCCAGACCCCGGCCGCGCCGCGGCAGGATATCGAGCTACCCTTCGACGTCAAAGGGACCGCTGCTGGCACGGGAAGATACGGTTTCGCGATCATCGAGGAAAAGGGGACCCGGAAACAGCGTCTCGTGAAGATAGGAGACCTCGTTCACGAAGCAAAGGTGATCCGGATCAAGCGAAACGCCGTGGATGTCCTTGTGGCCGGAAAAGAGCGGACCCTGAAGATTGTGGAAACGAAGGAGGCGCCTATCCTCCCGCCGCCGGGGAAATCGGCCTCCATCGGGGCGACCCCGCCTCCCGGCGCCGTCGTCGTTCCGCGGAGCGAAGTAGACGCGGCCCTGCAGGATATGGGAAAGATGCTCAGCCAGGCCCAGGTCCGTCCGTACTTCAACGCGGGGGTTCCCGACGGATTCATCATCGGCAGCATCCGGCCGGGGAGCCTCTACCAGAGGATGGGAATCGCCAACGGGGACATCATTCAGGAGGTGAACAACCAGCGCATCCAGACGGTGGACGACGTGATGGGATTGATGGACACCATCAAGTCGGGATCGTCCCTGTCCCTGGGAATCAAGCGTCAGGGAAAATCGGAGACGTTGAATTATCAGTTTCAGTAGGAGAAGGAAGGAAAAGCGGGCAACGGCCCATTCCCTTCGCCAAGGGTTGTCGTTATGTATGAGGCCTATTTCGGTCTGCGGGAAAATCCCTTTTCCCTTTCTCCGGATCCGCGGTATCTCTACCTGAGCCCGCAGCACCGGGAGGCGTTGAACTGCCTGATTTACGGGATTCATGAAAAAAAGGGGTTCATGGTCGTCACCGGCGGGATCGGGACGGGCAAGACGACACTCTGTCGTTCCCTGCTCGCCGGTCTGGACGACTCCGTCGCCACGGCGCTCATCTTCAATCCCGCCCTTTCCGAGATCGAGCTCCTGAAAACGGTCAATCAGGAGTTCGGCGTCCGAATGGAGAGAGGCAGGGCGACGAAGAAGCGGTATCTCGACCAGCTCAATGCCTTTCTGATGCGGAATTTCGCCGCGGGGAAGAACGCCGTGCTGCTGATCGACGAGGCGCAGAATCTGCCGCACGGCGTCATGGAGCAGATCCGGATGTTGTCGAACCTGGAGACCGTCCGGGAGAAGCTGATCCAGATCATCCTGCTGGGCCAACCGGAGCTCCTCCGGTTGCTGGCGTTGCCGTCGCTCCGGCAGTTGAACGAACGGATCACGGTCCGCTACGAACTGAAACCGCTTGCCCGGGAGGAGATTCGCCATTATATTGGACACCGGATCTCCACGGCGGGCGGGCAGGCGGACACGATTTTCGCCCCGGGGGTTTACGGGCGGCTCTATCGGGCGTCACGGGGCATCCCGCGGCGGATCAACGCGATCTGCGACCGGTCGCTGCTGGTCGCCTACGGGAAGGATCTTCGGACCGTGAATCGGCAAATCGTCGGAGCGGCCATCCGGGACATCGGTCCCGGATATCTGACGGAGACGGGAACCGTTGGGACAAGGCAAATTGTATGGGGAGTCATTGCGGCCGCGTTTTTGGGGACGGCGCTGCTTCTGGCGGGGTACGGATATCTTTTCGGCGGATTTTCCTGGCCGTTCTTCCGCTGAGACGTCGCGGAGCGGTCAAAGGGGTTGACGAAGGCGGTCCATGAGTTATATCAATGACGCGCTGAGAAAAGCGCAGCGGGAAAGAGAGAGAGGGTATGGGAATTTCGGCGGAATCGATACCGCCGGACCCGGCGGTTCGGGTTGCCTCGGGAAAAGGTGGATCGTTCCCGTCGGGGCGCTGATTCTCTTCCTGGCGGCGGGCGTGTTGATCGCGCTTTGGTTTCTGCTTCAGCCCGACCCTCCCGTTCGAAAGTCGCCCCCATCCCCCGTCGCGGAAACCCCGGCGCCGGAGGCCGCCAAGATCCGGTCCGCGCCGGAGATGGGGGAGGCCACCGGACAGGCGGAGGCGGCGGTTTCAGGAAAGGAGTCCGGCCGCGCGGCGCCGTCGTCCCCCACCGTGTCGGCCAGGGTTCCCGGGGACGGCGGGACAACAGAGGAGCGTGATGCGGAAGCCCGCTACGGGGAGGCCCTGCTCGCTCAGCGCAACGGCGATCTCCGAAAGGCCGAAACCCTCTATCGCAAGGCACTGGTCCACGATCCCGGACATGTCCGGGCGTTGAACAACCTCGGGGTCGTTTATCTGGCCCAGGGGAGGCGGCAAAAGGCCGTTGCGGCTCTCGGCCGCGCCGTCGTGCTGAAAAGGGATTACGCGGATCCCTATTACAACCTGGCCTGTCTTTATGCACGGACGAACGAGATCGAGGAAAGCCTCTGGTATCTGAATGTCGCCGCAACGCTGGACGGCAATGTCATCGACTGGGCAAAAAAGGATGCCGACATGAAAAAAGTCGCCGCATCCCCCGGATTCAAGAAGCTGATGGAGGGGCGGAAAAACTGATGCCGTTACCACAAAAAATATTTTGCCGTTTCCCGAAAGGAACGGGGGTTCGCCGTCCGGCGGAAGGCGGTCGGAGGCGATCCCGTCCACCGGAGAAGCGCGGAGCCGGTTTCGCAATCGGGATATCCGCGATCCTTTTGGCGTTTTTTGTTCTGATCCTGTTCCTGTGGCCGGGGACGATTTCCGCCGCCCGCCTTGCGGGGGAGGAGCAGCCGGTGACCACCGAACCCGGCAAATCGTCGTCGCCCGCGGCGCCGGTCGCGGCATCCGCACCCCGTGTTCGAACGAATCCGCGGTCGACCGCGGGGACGCAGCCGGTTGCGATGCCGCAGAAACCCGCCGAAGCGCCGCCGGCGAAGGTCGAGGGAAAATCCGTTCCCCGGACGGCGCCGCCGTCCGCCCGTTCGCAGGTGGGCCGTTATGTGACGATCGACTTCGACAACGTCGACATCCCGGTCTTCATCAAGTTTGTCAGCGAACTGACCGGCCGGAACTTCGTGATCGACGAAAAGGTCCGGGGAAAGGTGACGATCATCTCCCCGAACAAGATCGCCGTGGACGATGTTTACAAGGTATTCGAGTCGGTCCTCGAAATCTACGGTTTTGCCGCGGTTCCGGCGGGCGACGTGGTCAAGGTGATTCCCGCGCTGGACGCCCGGGGAAAGGGTCATGATTTCCGGTTGAAGAAGGAGAGCGTCGTTCCCGAGGACAGGATCGTCACCCAGATCTTCTCCCTCCAGAACGCGAATCCCGACGATATGAAAAAGGTGCTCGATCCGTTGGTTTCCAAGACCAGCGTGATCCTGGCCTACCCGCCGACCGGGATGTTGATCGTCACCGACGTCCTCTCCAACATTCAACGGCTGCAGGAAATCGTGACCGCCCTCGATGTGGAGGGGGTCGGGGAGCTCATCACCTACGTTCCGCTGCAGTACACCTCGGCGACGGAGACGGCCAAATCCCTGACGATGATCTTTCAGCAGCAGGCCATCCCCGGAAAGGGGGTCGTCTCCCCGATCCGGATCGTGCCGGATGAGCGTACCAATGCGCTGATCATCCTCGCGGCGGAAAACGATATGACGAGAATTCGGGAACTCCTGAAGATGATGGACAAAGAGATCCCCAAAGGGGCGGGGGCCATCCGCGTCTACTATCTCCAGAACGCCAAAGCGGAGGATCTGGTCAAGGTCCTCACCGGCCTCCCCCAGCCGGGGAAGCCGATCGATCCCAAATCGCCGACCTCGGCCGTTCTCTCCAAGAATGTCCAGATCGTGGCCGACAAATCGACCAATTCGTTGATCATTACGGCCGATGCGGCGGACTACATCGTCATCGAGGATGTGATCCGGAAGCTGGACATCAACCGGCCCATGGTCTATCTTGAAGGCTTGATCATGGAGGTGAACGCCGACAAGAGCTTCGGCGTCGGCGTCGAATGGAGCGCGCTCAAGGATGTCGGCGCGACGGGTGTTGGGGATGGGGACGCTCGAAACGTGGGAATGGCCGGCTTCAGGGGCGCCTCCATCATCCCCCAGGTCGATTCATCCGGCCTGCTTTCCATGCCGAGCGGTTTTTCCGTGGGCGTGATCGGCGCGGGGATCAAGATCGGTTCGGTGATATTTCCGAACATCGGCGCGGTCCTGCAGGCTTATCAGAACGATTCGGACACCCGAATTTTAGCGACGCCGCAATTGTTGACGCTGGACAATGAGGATGCGGAGATCACCGTGGGATCGAACGTCCCTTACGTCACCCGGCAGGACACAACGGTCGGATCGACGACCAACTACAGCAATTACGAGTACAGGGACGTCGGCGTCACGCTCAAGGTGACCCCCCAGATCAACCGGGACGGCTTTGTCCGGATGAAACTGGACCAATCGGTGACGAAGATCCTTTCCCAGACCAGCGAAGTGGACAAGGCGGGCAACAAGGTTCTCACCCCGACGACCCTCAAGAGGACGGCCAAGACGACCGTCGTGGTCAAGAGCGGCGAGACGGTCGTCATCGGCGGAATGATCCAGGACGATTCGGAACAGGGCACCTCCCGGGTCCCTCTTCTGGGGGACATCCCGTTGCTGGGATGGCTCTTCAAAACAAAATCCACGTTGAACCAGCGGACGAACCTGTTCGTCTTCATCACCCCCCGCATCGTCCAAAATCCGGAAGACGCGAGGAAAATTGAGGAAGAAAAGATGGAATACATGCGGGTCATTCAGGAAGGCACGATCAGGAGCACGCCGGTCCGCAAGAAGGAGAACAGGGAGACGGAATGACGGGCTCGCGAAACGACCAAATCCGGAAAGCGAATCCATTTGGACACCCGGACGTGCCGGCGGACCCCCTGCCGTCCTTCGACCCGTTGATCACTCCCGGAGCCGAAGGGGAAGAGCTGGCGGAGATGAACGGCCTGGATGCGCGTCTTGTCTCCCGCGGGGCATCGTCGGAGACGCTCGCGGAGATCCGGCGTCTCCTCCGGACGAACGGTTCCGGAATGGTCGATTTGATGATCCGGAAGAAGGTTCTTCCGGAGAGGGAACTGCTTGCGGTCCTCGGCGAAGAGTATGAAATCCCCTTCTGGGAGGAGCTTCCGACGGATCACATGAAGGTCGACTTCACCGATCTTTTCTCCATCCAGTATCTGAAGAAACAGAAGATGGTTCCGCTCGACACGCCGCAAGGGTTTGTCGTGGCGGTCAACGACCCGACCGATTTTCAGGCGACGGACGATCTCTGCCGCCTGCTCGGTCGGCCGGAGCGGCTGGTGGTTCTGGCCACGCAGGAGGCGATCATTGCCGCCATCAACCTGGCCTATGATCTCAGCCGGAGCACGGCGAAGGCGTTCTTCCAGGAGATGGACGAGGAATCGACCGCCGGCATCATCTCCGAGATCGAGGAGACCGGAGACCTTCTGGACGAGACCAGCGACGCCCCGATCATCAAACTGGTGAACCTCCTCCTTTCGGGGGCCATCAAGGACCGGGCCAGCGACATCCACATCGAACCCTACCAAGCCGCGGTGAGGGTCCGCTACCGGATCGACGGCATCCTTTACGACATCCTCAATCTTCCGCGCAAGATCCACTCGCCGCTCGTCTCGCGCGTGAAGATCATGGCGAAACTCAACATCGCCGAGAAAAGACTTCCCCAGGACGGCCGGATCGAGATCAAGATCGCCGACCGGAGCGTCGACATCCGGGTTTCCACCATTCCGACCGCCTTCGGGGAAAGGGCGGTCCTCCGGCTCCTCGACAAGACCGCGTCGATTCTGATGCTCTCCGACCTCGGGATGGACGAGCGGAAGATCGGGATCTTCAACCGACTGATCCAGTCCCCGTACGGAATCGTTCTGGTTACGGGGCCGACGGGCAGCGGCAAGACGACCACCCTCTATGCGGCGCTTTCGAGCATCAACCAACCCGAGGTCAACATCATCACCATCGAGGACCCGATCGAGTACCAGATCGACGGGATCGGTCAGATCCAGGTCAACCCGAAGATCGACCTCACCTTTGCCCAGGGGCTCCGTTCCATCGTTCGTCAGGATCCGGATGTGATCCTCGTCGGCGAGATCCGCGACCGCGAGACGGCGGAGATCGCAATCCAGTCGTCCCTCACGGGACATCTCGTCTTCTCTACCCTCCACACGAACGACGCGGCGAGCGCCGTCACGCGCCTCATCGACATGGGGATCGAGCCCTTTCTGGTGACCTCGTCGGTGATCGCGATCATTGCCCAGCGCCTCGTCCGCGTGCTCTGTCCGAAATGCAAGGAAACCTACGCGGCCGATGATGAATCGCTCGCCAATCTCGGGGTGGACCGGAAGCAACTGGAGAGGAAAACCCTCTACCGGAAGCGGGGATGCGCCGCCTGCATGAATACCGGCTACCGCGGCCGGACGGCGATTTTCGAGATCCTGATTCCCGACGAAACGATCAAGCGGCTGATCCTGAAGACGTCCGACGCCAACCAGATCCAGGATGCGGCGATGAAACGGGGGATGATGAACCTGCTGGCCGACGGCGCCCGAAAGGTTCTGGCCGGGGTGACGACGATCGAAGAGGTGTTCCGCGTCACCCGGATCATCAAGCGCGAAACCGATCTCGAGGCGTGATCCGTGACGTGATCGGCGGAAAGGCGTTGAATGGATTCGAAAATCGCGACCAGCGGCCTGGCCGCCCTGGACCAGGTGCTGCAGGGGCTCCGGTTGGGAGACAACGTCGTCTGGCAGGTGGATCGTCTCGAAGACTATCGGCACTTCGCCGAGCCCTTCGCCCGGCGGGCGATCCGCGACGGGCGGCGGATGATCTACTTTCGCTTCGCCCCGCACGATGCGATTCTTCCGCCGATGGACGGGCTCGAAACGATCACGGTTGATCCCCATGCCGGTTTCGATGCCTTCAGCGGCAACCTCCATCAGATCATTGAGGCGGAGGGGCGTCGGGTCTTCTACGTTTTCGACAGCCTTTCCGCGCTCGTCGTCGAGTGGGCGACGGACGAGCTCCTCGCCAATTTTTTTCAGGTGACCTGTCCGTTCCTCTTCGAACTCGACACGGTCGCCTACTTCGCCCTCTCGCGCGGCCGGCACCGGCATGGCGCTGTCGCCCGGATCCGGGACACAACGCAGGTCCTGCTGGACGTATACCAGGTCAAGGGAGAGATGTGCCTCCAGCCGCTCAAGGTCTGGGACCGCTACTCCCCGCAAATGTTCCTCCCGCATGTGATGTCCGACTCGGTTTGGACGCCGGTCTTCGGAAGCGGGGAGGCGGCGGCCCTGTCGGCGTCGGCGGGCCGGAAGCCTCTCCATGTTCGGGGGCAATCCCTCGCCCCCTGGGAGAGCGTTTACCGGCGCTTGATGCAGTACCGCGAGGCGGGACCGGCGCTCGACGAGAAGACGCCGGAGATCGCCGCGCTGAAGCAGGAACTCTCGCGGATGATGATCGGAACCCACCCGGAGTTCAACCGTCTGGTGGACGCCTATGTCAAGCTGGACGACCTCTTCGCCATCCGGGACCGTCTCATCGGTTCCGGGCGGATCGGCGGAAAGGCGGCGGGGATGCTGATCGCCCGGCGCATCCTCCAGACGGAACCGGGGGAGATCGATTTTGCGGAGGTCCTCGAACCGCACGATTCTTTTTACATCGGTTCGGATGTCTTTTTTACGTTCCTCGTGAACAACGATCTCTTCCGCCTGCGGCTTCAGCTTTCCCGGGCCACGCAGATCACACGCGAAGAGTTCGCGGAGGTGGAGAAACGCTTTCTGGCCGGGTCGTTTCCGCCCGAGATTCTCGAACAGTTCCGGGACATGCTGGCCTACTTCGGTCAGGCGCCGATCATCGCCCGCTCCAGCAGCCTGCTGGAAGACAGTTTCGGGAATGCCTTTGCCGGGAAATACCACAGCGAGTATTGCGCCAACCAGGGCACGCCGGAAGAGCGGTTCGAGGCCTTTCTGCGCGCGGTGAAGCTCGTCTATGCGAGCGCCTTGAACCCGGACGCGCTGACGTACCGTCGCGCCCGGGGTCTGGGCGAAAGCGATGAGCAGATGGCCATTCTGGTCCAGCGCGTCTCCGGGACACCCTACAAGCAGTATTTCTTTCCAAGCCTTGCCGGGGTCGCCTTCTCCCGAAACCTCTATGCCTGGACGGGCCGGATCGATCCGACCAAGGGGATGATCCGCCTGGTTTTCGGTCTGGGGACGCGGGCGGTGAACCGCGTCGGGAACGACTATCCCCGGATGATCGCCGTGAGCCACCCCCGGCTCCGCCCCGAATCGGGCCCCCGGATCGCCAAGTATTCCCAGTGGGAGGTCGATCTGATCGATCGGGAGCGGAACGAACTCTCGACGAAGCCGCTGGCCGAGGTTCTGGAAGGGCGGAACTATCCCCATCTCGACCTTTTCGTTTCGCTGATGCGGGACGGGTATCCCGCGGATCCCTGGACCGGCCGCCTCGAAGCGACGACGGATGATCTGGTTCTCACCTTCAACCGCCTGTTGGACCGGACCGATTTCATCCGCCTGATCGGGGAGATGCTGGTTCGCCTGGAGAAGGCCTACGGCAGGCCGCTCGATACGGAATTCACCGCCGCGATCGGCGCCGGGGGAAGGGTCCGGATCAACCTCCTCCAATGCCGGCCGATGCGGCTGCCCGGCGCAACGGGGCCGGTGGCGATCCCCGACGACATTCCCCCGGAGCGGGTCCTCTTCCGATCGAGCCGAACGATCAGCGGCGGTGTAACGGCGCCCATTCGCTATCTTCTCTATATCGATCCGGCGGGATACGGGACCATCGGTTCCCCGGAGGTGAAAAAATCGCTCGGCCGGATCGTCGGCCGGATCAACGAACATCCCGAAGTGACCCGGGGACGGATCATCATGATGGGGCCGGGAAGGTGGGGAAGCAGCAACATCGATCTCGGGGTGAACGTCAGTTACGCCGACATCAACAATACGGCGGTGCTCGTGGAGATGGCGCGGGAGGAGGCGGGGCAGGTGCCGGAGGTCTCCTACGGGACCCATTTCTTCCTCGATCTGGTCGAGGCGCAGATCATATACCTGCCCGTCTATCCGAACGACCCGGAAGCGGGGTTCAACCGGGAGATTTTCGAGGGGCTGCCGAACGTTCTGGAACAGCTCCTGCCCGATGCGGGACGCTTCGGGGAATTCATCCGCCTCTTCGACCTGCCGGTGTCAACCGGCGGCCTGTATGCCCGGGTGGCGGCCGATCCGCAGAGTCAGCGTGCGGTCTGCTATCTGGAATAGGGGGAGCCGTCCCCCCCTTTTCATCGCCCCTTGACGGAGGGGAAGAATAGCGGTACTTCTCTCCCTGGAAGGGAAGGATCAAATTTAATGCACGAGGTTGCGCGTATGATCGAATTTACCAAGATGAACGGAAGCGGCAATGACTTCATCCTCATCGACAACCGGGAGGGGACGTTGGATGTGGGGGATGTCGTCGCCTTTGTGAAGCGCGTCTGCGAACGGAAGGTCTCCGTGGGGGCGGACGGGTTGATCCTCATCGAGAGGTCCGAGCGGGTCGATTTCAAGTGGCGGTTTTTCAACGCCGACGGTTCCGAAGTGGAGATGTGCGGAAACGGCGGCCGGTGCGCCGCGCGTTTCGCCTTCCTGAAGGGGATTGCCGGGGAGAGGGTTTCGTTCGAGACCGTTGCGGGGATCATCGATGCCGAGGTGCGCGGCGATGTCGTCAAGCTCCGGCTGACCGATCCCCGGGACCTGGTCACCGACGATGAGATTCGGATCGGAAACCAAAACTTGTTCGTTCACAGCGTCAACACCGGTGTCCCCCATGTCGTCCATTTTGTCCGCGATCCGGACGACTTCGATGTCATCGACGCCGGCAGGGCAATCCGTCGGCACGAACATTACCAACCGGCCGGGACGAACGCTAATTTTGCGGCGGTCCTGGACGGGCACACCCTCCGAGTTCGGACCTACGAACGGGGAGTGGAAGACGAGACGCTGGCCTGCGGGACCGGCTCCGTCGCCTCGGCCCTGATCGCCGCCCGGAAGGGATTCGTCGAATCCCCGGTGGATGTCCGGGTGCGGAGCGGCGAGACGCTGCGGATCCACTTCACCCCGACCGAAGGCGGATTTGAGAAAGTTTATCTTGAAGGAAAAACCAAAGTGGTTTATCAGGGGGCGCTTTGGGACGAGGCGTGGAAATAGAACAAGGGGGCTCCCCCGCCTGCCGTGATCCGAAGAATTGATCTCTGTCGCGAAAGGAGAATGACGTTGCAGACAGCCGACCGTTTGACGAAAATTCCACCCTACCTGTTCATGGAATTGAGAAAGAAGATCGCAAAGGCCAAGGCCGACGGCGTGGACGTGATCAGCCTCGCGATCGGTGATCCGGTCGAACCGACGCCCGATTCGATCATCGACGAACTCTGCCGGGCGGCGCGCGATCCGGAGAACCACCGTTATCCGACGGATGAGGAGAAGGGGATGTCGGCCTTCCGTCGGGAGGTTGCCCGCTGGTATGAAACTCGCTACGGCGTTGCGCTCGATCCGGCGACGGAGATCCTGGGGCTGATCGGTTCCAAGGAGGGGTGCCACCATTTCGTGATGGCGCGGATCAATCCCGGGGACATCGTGCTGATGACCGACCCCGGCTATCCCGCCTACCGGGCGAGCATTCTGATGGGGGGCGGCGTCCCGTACAATGTGCCGATTCGTCCTGAAAACGACTATCTCCCCGTCTTCGAGGAGATCCCGCCCGAGATCCGGGAAAAGGCCCGCGGGATGTTTCTCAACTATCCGAACAACCCGACCGGCGCCTGCGCGACGCGCGAGTTCTTCGACCGCCTGGTGGTCTTCGCGAAGGCGAACGATATCGCCGTTTGTTACGACAATCCCTACAGCGAGGTGGTCTTCGAAGGCCAGGAGAGATTGAGTTTTCTGTCCGCCCCCGGGGCGAAGGAGGTCGGCGTCGAGCTCAACTCGCTCTCCAAGCCGTACAACATGACGGGATGGCGGATCGGGATGGCGGCGGGCAATCCGGAGCTCATCGCCGCGATCAGCAAGGTGAAGGAGAACACCGACTCCGGGATCTTCAACGCGATCCAGTACGCGGGAATCCGGGCGCTGCGCGAAGAGACGGGAAACATCGAAAAGATGATGGCCATCTATGCCCGGCGGCGGGGACGCGTTCTGGAAACGCTCCGGAAGATCGGGATCGACTACCATCCGCCGAAAGGGACCTTCTACCTGTGGGTCCCGACGCCGAAGGGGATGGGTTCGCTGGAATTTACGAACCTTCTGTTCGAGAAGGCGGCCGTCGTCGTGGCGGCGGGGACGGCCTACGGCCAGTACGGCGAGGGATTCATCCGGATCTCGCTCACCGTTCCCAACGCCCGTTTGGAAGAGGCGCTGGCGCGGATCGAAAAGGCCTTTGCCGGATAGAGAGTACAAGACGATGGAAATCGGCATTTTGGGACTTCCGCAGAGCGGCAAAAGCACGCTGTTCGAAATCATGACCGGCGTTCGCAGCCGGGAGATGCACGGGGAGACCTGCGTGCGGGGTCTGGCCTCCGTTCCCGACGCCCGTTTCGGTCGTCTGGTGGAGATTTTCAAGCCGGTCAAGGTCTCGCCGGCCAAGGTCCCCTTCAGCGACGTGAACGCCGTCGGAGAGAAGGCGTGGGACGCCGTCCGGCAGAGCCTTTCCGGGGCCGATGGCCTGGTCCACGTTGTTGACGCGTTCACCGCGGCGGACATTCCCGAAATCCTCAGCCGTTACCGTAAACTGGAGGACGAACTGATTCTTGCCGATCTGATGATCGTCGAAAATCGCCTGGCACGGCTTGCGAAGATGGCGAAAAAGCCGCTGACGCCTCAGGACGCATTTCATGCCCACGTCCTGCCGCGACTCCGGGAACGGCTCGAGGCGGGGAATCCTCTCCGGGGGTTGTCCCTTGCCGAAGAGGAGCGCCACGGCCTCCGGAGCTTCTCGTTCTGGACGATCCGGCCGGAACTCGTCGTGGTCAACACGCCGGAAGATCATCCGGCCGTCTCCGAGGCTTTGGGCCGCGAGCTGGGATCCGAGGTTCCACTGATCGGGATCTGCTGCGCGATCGAGGCGGAGTTGACGGCTCTCCCACCGGAAGAGCGAAAGGAGTTTCTGGATTCGCTCGGCGTCTCGGAGGCCGCTTTCGGCCGGGTGATCCGAGCCGCTTTTTCGCTGCTCGGCCGGATTTCCTACTTTACCGTCGGCGAGGACGAGGTCAAGGCCTGGGTCATTCCCGCGGGCACCAAGGCCCCCCGAGCGGCCGGCGTAATCCACAACGATTTCGAGCGGGGGTTCATCAAGGCCGAGGTGATCGGTTTCGAAGAGTTCATGGCCTGTGGCGGAACCCATGCCGCCGCCAAGGCGGCGGGAAAGTTGCGCCTCGAGGGCAAGGAGTACGTGGTCCAGGACGGGGAGATCATTAATTTCCGCTTCAACGTTTGACGGGCTGTTGGTTCATCCGGCTGATGCCTGCTTCATGAAAAAAGGCTTGGGCGTTTCCAGTTTGGTTCGGATAACGATGCGTTCCAGGGATTTCTCATATTCAGGGAACAGCGATCAACGGTGAAATTGTAGAAGGCTTTTCACGGGGCATATCGCAGTCTTCGCGTAGATATTGAAGATGATCTTTGAACAGGGTTATCGCTTCTTTCGTAATCTGCGATGTTCAAATCTTCCTATATCGAAGACCCAGAAACTGAAGTTGCTCCTCCCCGTCAACAGGCACGGCCTTGACCGCGCCGGCGAAATTGCGGCCGCCGCCGGGCATGCAGCCCACCGTATTCGACACCGGCGCGACCACCAGCGGCGCCTGGTAAACGCCGTCGAGGAGCCGGAGCACGAGCACGTCGCCTTGGACGGGGTCCGCGTCGATTTCCAGCCGCAGGTCGTTGCTCATGAGGTTCAATCCTATTCCCGTCATTTCGCTGTTGTTGTCCGCCGGGTCGAGGTTGGCGAGCGTGTATCTCCCCAAACGGCCGGTCCAGGCAGCAGGAATGGGAGCCGGAACGTAGCGTTCGGCGAGGAAGTGGGCGCGGCCCTCGCGGTGCTCGATCATCACGGTCCGGCCTGCCACGTCCTTGAACTCGTACTGGTACTCCTGGGAGTCGGGGAGCGAGAAACAGCCGTTCTTCCGGGGCACAACCCATTTCACCCCTTCCCACGCGTTTTCCCGGAACTTGCCTTTCTGCATCCAGAGGAGCCCGCCGCTTTCGGCCTTGATGCGGTTGAAGGTGGTACCGGGCGACGTCCCGGCCTCCGCGGCGTTGTTGATCGTGCTGTAGATAGCCGCCAGGGCGTTCAACTGGGCGGCGCTCCAGGAATAGTCGCGATCCGATGCAACGGGGACATAGGGGGCCGAAGGCTTCTTGATCCCGGTCTTCTCTTCGAGCGCCAGTTCGAGCGTCCTGTTCGCGATGCCTTCCAGGTTTTCTCCGCTGCCTTCCGCCGAGTTCACCAGGGCGATGACGCCCAGGTCGTGATCGGGCAGGATCTTCAGCAAAACCTGCATGAAGATCCGGTCCCCGCCGTGTCCGCAGTACCGGCCCGCGTAGGCGAGACAGGGGTCATAGAGCCTCCACATGAGGCCGATGGGGAAGTCGAAATCCAGGGCCGCCGGGTTCTGGCGCGTGATCATCTGCTCCACGCTCGCCGCCCTCAGCGCCCGGCCTCCTTCGGTCCTGCCCCGGGCGTTCACCATCTGGATGAACCGCGCCATATCGCGGACGCTGCTCAGCATCCCTCCCGCCGCCGGTGCGTTCAGGCAGTAGGGACCGTAGGCAGTGCCGCCGTAGTAGCCTTTGGCCCGGACGCTGCCGGCAAGAGCCGGGGAGTCCGGGAAGAACGAGGTATGGGTCATGCCCAGGCTGCGGAAGAAGGCATCGGAGCGGGCTTCGAAGGTCTGGCCCGAGGCCGCGGCGATGACGTCGGCGAGGAGGGCCACGGCGGTGTTGGAGTACATGAGGAAGAAATCGGTCGGGTAATGGGCATTGTCGTCCTTCAGGATGTCAAGCAGGCGGGACGTGAAATCAGGGGAGAAGACCCGGGTAAGCTGGCCGTTATAAAGATATCCCCGGGAATGCCCGAGTGGTGCGTCAGCATCGAGCGGATCGTGATGGGACCTTCGCCGCCATGTCCGCGTAGCCGAAACCCTCAGCCCAGACCGCCTGCTGGCCGTCCACGAGCGCGACCGCGTAGCCGGGGGCCCCGGTCTCTGCCATCTTCGCCTGGATATGGGCCGTCATGGCGTTGATCGTTCGGCCATAGGGCGCCTGGCTGGAGCCGCCTCCGCAGGCGGTCACGAGCGGGGGCGCAAGTGCGGCGAGCCCCAGGCCGGCAGCGGTCTTCAGGAACTGTCGGCGCGTGGCCCCGCAAGACGTCCGAGCAGACGAACTCACCGATGGATTTCCCATGCGAACCTCCCCCAAGAGCGCGTTGGATAATACCGTTAAAGCCCCATCTCAGAAAAAATCTTATTGGTAACGCTATCCAAAAACGCCATCTGTGTTCGCAGTGTATCGTAAGAATTACCCAACACATTTGTGAAGATCACATAAGCAGTATCCTGTTCCGGTTTGTAATACATATTCGTCAAATAGCCCTCATGGGCACCGTTATGCCCATAGCCTCTTGACGGTTTGTAGTCAATGCCGAGGCCGTATTTAGAGGTTGAACCGGCTTTTTCCGGCAAACCTGTCATCATCATTTGAACCGTATCCATTGTCAGGGCTGTCTTACCGGTAAATAATTTTTTGCCCATGATGCAAGTTCAAGCGGTGTGGATATGATATTGCCGTTGGCGACAAAAGGCGACATGTTTGAAAGCGTTTTATCTGCAAGGGTACCGCTTTCCCATGTGTAACCCGTTACAAATGGAGCGGGTATAGTTCGGTCCTTTCCTTTCCAGGGAAGGGTGGTGCTTTTGAGACCATTCGGCTGAAGAATTTCGTCACGTATAAATGCCTCGAAGGTTTTTCCGGAAACTCTTTCAATAATTGCACCCAACAAACAGTAGGCCGTGTCTGAATACCTATATGTGTCATATGCCGGCTCAAAATTATATAGATTGTTTTCCACGATAAACCCGAAAAGCTCATCAAATGTAAATTGATGTTCCTTATCGCTCTTCACTGTCATCACATAGCCAAGATAATTCCAGCCTACATAAGGTTTCCCGTTTGTAGCATCGGTGTCCGGGATAATTTCGTTTGACAGATCAAAGATGCCTGCACGGTGCATGAGAATCATCTTGATCGTGATCTTGTCTTTATATGGAATATTGTATGGTACGTATGGGGTATTGGTGCCGGGTATATTGGCCGTTATCGGATCGTCAATGTTCAGCTTCCCCTGTTGATGAAGAAGCATAATGGCAGCCGCGGTAAATGTCTTGGTAACGCTTGCAATACGAAAATGATGAGAATGATCCATGTTTTCACCCATGCCGGTCGATATGAAATAGTCGCCCATTGGCGATAGGATCTGCATGGCAATCCCGCCGTTGGGAAGTTTGTTTGCGCTTGCAAATTGTTGCCATTCTGTCTCCAAAATATTTTGGAGGTCTGCCTGACGAAAAGCAAGTGGAGTTGAATTTTCAGAAGCACACGCTGTTGTCATTATCGCCACACAAACCATGACAATAATTGCTTTCATAAGTTGTTGTCCTTTCATGCTATTCATAAGCGGGCTGTATCTGCGAGCGGGAATCTCGAATGTCAATATGATTCTGGAAATGTTTTTGTATGTCAACGAAATTTTAACACAAGATGTTTATATTATCACCGATTTTCGCGGAGCTATAA
>DIKL01000002.1:4671-8518 GCA_002424545.1 Syntrophaceae bacterium UBA5619 | reverse complement strand
CAGGAGATCCTCACCGACCCCTCCTACAAAGGGCAGATCGTCGCGATGACCTATCCGCTCGTCGGCAACACCGGAATCAATCCGGAAGACATGGAATCGGCCAAAATCCATCTGGAGGGATTCATCGTCCGGGAGTACGAAGAACACCCCAGCAACTGGCGCTCCTGCCGGGACCTGAAGTCGTTTCTGGAGGCCCACGAAACGTTGGGGGTGGAAGGGATCGACACCCGTGCGCTGACCCGCCGCATCCGTCTGACCGGGGCGATGCGGGGGATCCTCTCCACGGAGACGGAGGATGTCGAAAGGCTTCTCCGGTGCGTCCGCGAAGACCTGGGGCTGATCGGACGCGATCTGGTAAAAACGGTCGCCTGCAGCGAACCCTATCTCTGGAAAGACGGCGCGCCCCGGAAAGCGGCGGCCGGCTCCGCATGGTCCGCTTCCGTTCCGGCCTCGGGCGTCCGGCGCGTCGTCGTGTTGGACTGCGGCGTCAAATACAATATCCTCCGCAACCTCGAAAAGCGGGGCTGCGAGGTGCTCGTTTTCCCGGCCGCCGCATCGGCAGAGGAGATCCTTGCGCCGCGGCCCGACGGCGTTTTGCTGTCCAACGGCCCCGGCGACCCGGCGGCCCTCCCGTATATCATCGAAACGGTCCGGGCGATTCTCGGGAAGGTGCCGATCTTCGGTATCTGTCTCGGGCACCAGATCCTGGGGCAGGCGGTGGGCGGACGGACGACGAAGCTGAAATTCGGCCACCACGGGATCAACCAGCCCGTCAAGAACAGCCGCAACGGACGGATCGAAATCACCTCGCAGAACCACGGTTTCGTCGTCCTGCCCGAATCCCTCTCCGGAGAGCGGGAGACCATCCGGGTCAATCTCAACGATCATACCTCGGAAGGGCTCCGTTATCCGGCGCTTTCGGCTTTCAGCGTCCAGTACCATCCCGAGGCGGCGCCGGGTCCCCACGACGCGGATGGACTTTTCGACGAATTCATCCATCTGATGGACGACGGGAGGGCGACCGGTTGAGGGACAACAGGCCGCTGACGCGCCCGGCGAAGAAAGGAAGGTAAATCTTGATTCTGATTGTCGATTTCGGCTCGCAATACAACCAGTTGATCGCGCGCCGCGTCCGGGAGAATCAGGTGTACTGCCGGATCGAACCGCCGGGCATCGGTCTCGAGAAGATCCGCGAGCTCCGGCCCGAGGGAATCATCCTTTCCGGCGGACCCTCGTCCGTCTACGAGAAGCATTCGCCGCGGGTGAACACGGGGATCTTCGATCTCGGGATTCCGATCCTGGGGATCTGTTACGGCCTCCAGTTCATGGTCGCCGCGCTGGGCGGCGAAGTGATCCGTTCGGACAAGCGGGAATACGGCTTCGCCGAGCTGAACGTCCGGCCACCGGGAGGCGCCGTCTTCGCCGGCGTCGAGAAGAAGACGCGCTGCTGGATGAGCCACGGGGACCGGATCGGCCGGCTGCCGGCGGGCTTCGCGGCCACCGCCTCAACCGAGAACACCGAAGTGGCCGCCGCCGAAAACGCCAAACGCCGTTTTTACGGACTCCAGTTCCACCCGGAGGTGGTCCACACGGTCGAGGGAAAAAAGATGCTGGAGAACTTCCTCTTCGGCGTCTGCCGTTGCGCGAAGCGCTGGACGATGAACGCCTTCGTCCGCGACGCCGTTTCGGAGATCCGGGAGACGGTCGGCGACAAGCGCGTGATCCTCGGTCTTTCCGGGGGGGTCGACTCCTCCGTTGCGGCCGTCCTGCTCCACCAGGCGATCGGCCGCCGGCTCACCTGCGTCTTCGTCGACAACGGTCTGCTGCGGCTGGGCGAGGCGGAGAAGGTCCGCGCCCTCTTTGGGAAGCATTTTCAAATGGACGTCCGTTGCGCACGGGCGAGGAAGACCTTTCTCGACGGTCTCAAAGGGGTGACGGCGCCGGAGAGAAAACGAAAGATCATCGGAAGGGTGTTTATCGAGATTTTCGACCGGGAGGCCAAAAAGATCAAGGATGCGGCATTCCTCGCCCAGGGGACGCTCTACCCGGACCTGATCGAATCCCGGTCGGCCTTCGGGGGGCCCAGCGCCGTGATCAAATCCCACCACAACGTGGGAGGACTTCCCAAGAGGATGAAACTGAAGCTCATCGAACCGCTGAAGCACCTCTTCAAGGACGAGGTCCGGCTGCTCGGAAAGGAGCTCGGGATGGCCGACGACGTGATTTGGCGGCAGCCCTTCCCGGGACCGGGGCTCGCCGTCCGGATCATCGGCGAGGTGACGGAAAAGCGGCTCACGATCCTCCGGAACGCGGATGCGGTCCTGATGGCGGAGATCCGGGCGGGGAACTATTATCGGAAGCTCTGGCAATCCTTTGCCGTCCTCTTGCCGATCAAGAGCGTCGGGATCATGGGGGACCAGCGGACCTACGAAAACGTCATCGTCATCCGGGCGGTGACCAGCGACGACGCAATGACGGCGGACTGGGCGAAGCTCCCCCACGATCTGCTGGGCCGCATCTCCGGCCGGATCATCAACGAGGTGCGCGGGGTGAACCGGGTCGTCTACGACATCAGCTCGAAACCGCCGAGCACCATCGAGTGGGAGTAGGAGCGGATAGCAGGAGCGCGGAACCCGTAGCCGCTCAGGATCTTTTTCCGACCATGCTCATCCTCGCTGCGCTGCCGGAAAAAACTCGCGCTTACGCGCTCAGACAGTTTTCCGGCGGCCGCTGCGGTGTGGCATGGTACCCGGAAAAATCTCCGAATGGCGGCTCTGGGTCCCGCACTCCTGCTATCCAGACAGAGGAGAGAAAAAGAAGAAGATCAGGACGTCCGGAATCCGGAACAGTGTCTTCGAGAGGGGCGCATTGGAGATTTTCCGGGGTTACCGTGCAGACCACAGCGGAGCGAGGATCTGTGCGGTCGGAAAATGTCCAGCGACCCGGCGAAGAACTTTCCGGATTCACGAAGATAATGGGAAATAGGGACGCAGTCCCCTTGAAATGCTAAAATGCAAGACCTGACCCCACAGAGAACAGGGACAACATGCCTAAACGGACGGACATCAAGAAGATTCTGATCATCGGCTCCGGGCCGATCATCATCAGCCAGGCGTGCGAGTTCGACTATTCGGGCACCCAGGCCTGCAAGGCGCTGAAGGAAGAAGGCTACGAGGTGATCCTCGTCAACTCCAACCCGGCGACGATCATGACCGATCCGGAGACCGCGGATCGGACCTATATCGAACCGATCACCCCGGAGGCCGTGGAGAAGATCATCGCCCGGGAGCGGCCGGAGGCATTGCTGCCGACGCTGGGCGGCCAGACGGGCCTCAACACGGCGGTTGCGGTCGCCGAGGCGGGAATCCTCGAGAAATACGGCGTCGAGATGATCGGGGCGTCGCTGCCGGTGATCCACAAGGCGGAGGACCGCCAGCTCTTTCGGACGGCCATGGAGAAAATCGGTCTGAAGGTCCCCAAGAGCGGCTTCGCCCGGTCGCTGGACAACGTCTTTTCCGTCGCCGGCGAGATCGGCTTCCCGATCATTGTCCGCCCCTCGTTCACGCTCGGCGGGACGGGAAGCGGCGTCGCCTACAACCGCGAGGAACTGGCCGAGATCGCCAAGGGGGGGCTCGACGCCTCGCTCATCCACGAGGTGATGCTCGAGCAGTCGGCTCTCGGCTGGAAGGAGTACGAGCTGGAGGTGATGCGCGACAAGGCGGACAACGTCGTGATCATCTGTTCGATCGAAAACCTGGACCCGATGGGGGTCCACACCGGCGAGTCGATCACCGTTGCCCCGGCGCAAACGCTGACCGACGTGGAATACCAGCGGATGCGCGACGCC
>DIKL01000002.1:0-4664 GCA_002424545.1 Syntrophaceae bacterium UBA5619 | reverse complement strand
GGCGGCTCCAACGTCCAGTTCGCGGTCCATCCCGAGACCGGGGAGATGATCGTGATCGAGATGAATCCGCGCGTCTCCCGATCCTCCGCCCTCGCCTCGAAGGCGACGGGCTTCCCGATCGCCAAGATCGCGGCCAAGCTCGCCGTTGGCTACACCCTCGACGAAATACCGAATGACATCACCCGCGAGACGATGGCCTCCTTCGAACCGACGATCGACTACTGCGTCGTGAAGATCCCCCGCTGGACCTTCGAGAAGTTCCCCGAGACGGAGGACTTTCTGACCACGTCGATGAAATCGGTCGGCGAAACCATGGCGATCGGCCGCACCTTCCGGGAAGCGCTCCAGAAGGCGATCCGCTCGCTGGAGATCAAACGCTTCGGCCTGACGATCAATCTGCCGGCGGAGGCTGCCCATCGCCCCCGGGAATTTTTGGAGCAGAAGCTCAACCGGCCCAATTCTTTTCGTCTCTTCCACGTCGCCGCGGCCTTCCGCCACGGCATGACCCTGGAGGAGATCCGGCGCCTGACGATGATCGATCCCTGGTTCCTCCATCAGATCCGGTCGCTCGTCGAGGCGGAGGAGGAGATTCAAAGGACGCCCTTTTCGACGGATGTTCTTTACGAAGCCAAGCGTCTGGGTTTCTCCGACATCACCCTCGGCGGGATCTGGAACCTTCCCGAGGGAGAGATCCGCCGCCGTCGGTACGAAACCGGGATTCTCCCCGTCTACAAGCTGGTGGACACCTGCGCCGCGGAGTTCGAAGCCTACACCCCTTACTACTACTCGACCTATGAGACCGAGGACGAAACGCGCCCCTCGACAAAGCCGAAGGTCGTCATCCTGGGCGGCGGTCCCAACCGGATCGGGCAGGGGATCGAGTTCGACTACTGTTGCGTCCATGCCTCCTTCGCGCTGCGGGAGGAGGGCTACGAGAGCATCATGGTCAATTCGAACCCGGAGACGGTGAGCACCGACTACGACACCTCCGACAAGCTCTTCTTTGAGCCGGTGACCCTCGAGGATGTCTTGCACATCCTGAAGGCGGAAAAACCGCTGGGCGTCATCGTCCAGTTTGGCGGCCAGACGCCGCTGAACTTGGCGCGGGGGCTGGAGGCGGCGGGTGCGTCGATCCTGGGCACTTCCCCCGACGCGATCGACCGCGCCGAGGATCGCAAGCGCTTTCAGGAGATCGTGAACCGCCTCGGGCTCCGCCAGCCCGACAACGACACGGCGATGGATACGGAAGAAGCGGTCCAGGTCGCCGAACGGATCGGCTACCCGGTCCTGGTCCGCCCCTCGTACGTTCTCGGCGGACGTTCCATGGAGATCATCTACGATACCGAAAGCCTGAAGGCGTTCATGGTCCGGGCGTTGGAGGTCTCCCCCGGCCACCCGATCCTGATCGACAAATTCCTCGAGGACGCCATCGAGGTGGACGTGGACGCGATCAGCGACGGGACGACCACCGTCGTCGCCGGGATCATGGAGCATATCGAGGAGGCGGGGATCCACTCCGGCGACAGCGCCTGTTCCCTTCCGGCAATCAGCTTCTCTCCGGAGCTGCTGGAGACGATCGAACGGCAGACCAAACGGATCGCCAGGGAACTCGGCGTCGTGGGGCTGATGAACATCCAGTATGCCATCAAGGACGGCGGACTTTTCGTGCTGGAGGTCAATCCCCGCGCCTCGCGGACGATCCCCTTCGTCAGCAAGGCGATCGGGGTGCCCCTGGCGAAGCTCGCCACGAAGGTGATACTGGGGAAAACCCTGCAGGAACTGGGCTTCATCGAACCGGTCCGGCCGAAGCACATCTCGGTGAAGGAGGCGGTCTTCCCCTTCAATCGCTTCCCCAACGTGGATGTCCTGCTGGGACCGGAGATGAAATCGACGGGGGAAGTGATGGGGATCGACCGCTCGTTCGGACTCGCCTATGCGAAATCCCAGATGGCGGCCGGCTTCCAGATGCCGCTTTCGGGAAAGGTTTTCATCAGCGTTCACAACCACTACAAGGACAGGATCGTCCCCGTGGCCGCGGCCCTGGCCCGGATGGGATTTGAGATTCTGGCGACGCGCGGCACGGCGGATCGCCTGCGGGAACGCGGTGTTGCGGCGGAGACGATTCGCAAGGTGAGCGAGGGGCGGCCGCACGTGGTCGACCACATCAAGAACGGAGACATCCGGCTCGTGATCAACGTCAGCCTGGGCCGGCGTTCCTCCCGGGATGCCTATCACATCCGGCGGGGCGCTCTGCTCTACAATGTCCTCTATACGACGACGATTTCCGGTGCGCGGGCGCTGGCGGAGGCGATCGACGCGCTGAAGAGGGAACCGTGGAATGTGTCGCCGTTGCAGGCCTATCATCAAAAATCGCCTCCGCTCCCCTGAGCCGGACGACGGGCGGACATGCATTTCCGGTATCGGGGGAGGCTTCCGCCTGCCCCGCGTGACGGCCGGCGCAATTTTGGCAAGAATGACGGGAGCGACCATGGCCAAGGAGGCAAGAATATGATGTCGGTCGAAGATCAGAGGATTGCATGGGGAGAGTCGGATGAAGACAAACCGCACGAGGAGTGCGGCGTTTTTGCGGTGTACGGCCACGAAGAGGCGGCGCGGGTGGCCTTCTTCGGCCTATTCGCCCTGCAGCACCGCGGGCAGGAAAGTGCGGGAATCGTCTCGGCGGACGGATGTCAGGTCTGGGCGCATCGCGGGATGGGGCTCGCCTCCGAGGTGTTCCGGGAAGACACCCTCTCGAAGCTCCCCGGGCGGCTGGCCATCGGCCATGTCCGCTATTCCACGACGGGCTCGTCGGTGCTCTCGAACGCCCAGCCCTTTCTGGTCCACCACGCCGACGAGTACTACGCGCTGGCCCACAACGGAAACCTGATCAATGCGCCGGAACTCCGGGCAGGGCTGGAGGAGACAGGGTCGATCTTCCAGTCCACCATGGACAGCGAGGTGATCGTCCACCTGATGGCCCCTCATCTGAAGGAAGGTTTGGAAACGGCCCTGACGAAGGCCCTCGCCGGCGTGCGGGGCGCCTACAGCATCGTCATGATGACCCGGAACCGGGTCATCGCCGTTCGCGACCCCCGCGGATTCCGGCCGCTCTCACTCGGCCGCTTCAACGGCGGCTGGGTGGTGGCCTCGGAGACCTGCGCCTTCGACCTCGTGGGAGCGAAATATATCCGGGATGTCCGGCCCGGCGAGATCATCATCATCGACGACCAGGGTCTGCACAGCCTGATGCCCTTCCCGACCGAAAAACCCTCCTACTGCATTTTTGAAATGATCTATTTCGCCCGGCCCGACAGCCAGGTTTTCGGTCAAAACGTCTACCTCTGCCGGAAGCGACTGGGCCGCCGTCTTGCCCTGGAGTACCGTCCCGATGTGGATTTCGTCATGCCCTTTCCCGATTCGGGAAACTATGCCGCGCTGGGCTACACGGAGGAGAGCGGGCTGCCCTTCGAGATGGGGATGATCCGGAACCATTACGTGGGGCGGACGTTCATCCAGCCCAGCCAGGCGATGCGCGATTTCGGCGTCCGGGTCAAGCTCAACCCTGTCCAACCGCTCATTGCCGATCAGAAGATCTTGATCGTCGAGGATTCGATCATCCGGGGAACCACCAGCCGGAACCGCGTTCGTCATTTGCGTGAGTGCGGCGCACGGGAAATCCACATGGTCGTAAGCTGCCCGCCGACGCGCCATCCGTGCCCCTATGGGATCGATTTTTCGATGCGGGGGGAGCTGATCGCCGCCGAAAAGGAAACCGACGCGGAGATCGCGGCCTTCATCGGCCTGGATAGCCTGCACTACCTCTCCACCGAAGGGATGGTCCAGGCCACGGGGATTCCGAAAGAAAACTTCTGCCTTGCCTGTTACAGCGGAGATTACCCGCTGCCGGCTCCGAAAACGTTCGGGAAATTCTGCTTCGAGAAGACCGTCTCCTGACGGCGATTTCGCCGAATGAGAAGATCGAAATGCCTATTTGTTGAATAAACGCACCGATTCATACCGGCAGCAAAACTGCATATGATATCGATGTCGATCGTTACGAAGAGGACGGGATTGAAGGATAGGACGATCTTTTCGCTCATGGGGCTAAAAAAGATTATACTACTTTAGTGAGCCGCCTTAATAAAGGGGAGCATTATGATCGTCTTCTTTCATCTTTGGTTTTTCTACTTGAAAAAAACCTTGCCTTTTTGATTTTCATATCCTTCCAAGAGAATCAAGTCGGGGTGCTGATCGAGTGTTTCCCAACTGTTGATCTCAATCCCTTTTTTCTCTATCTCCCGCAAATCGAAGATCCTCAGAAGAGAAACTGATTTGCTTCCCTCCAACCCTATTTTTTTCACACAGCGGATGAAGTTAGAAAGAGTATCCACGTCGAAACCATGGTCATTAACCAGATTGCCCCAGGCCTCTCCTTCGATTTGCCGGACCACCTTTTTCTTAAAAGAAAAAAAACCCATTATGGCTTTCCCTCCTTTATATTAAGTAAACATTTGTAAAGCTTATATTACGTCGCGACATATACTGCGCTCCTGACACGATTGACGTCGACAATGACAGGCGTGATCGTACCTCAGGAGAGCGGAATTTTTATAAACATGCGAGGGCATTCTCAGATGTCTGCAACCTAATACTGGCCATTAAAT
>DIKL01000021.1 GCA_002424545.1 Syntrophaceae bacterium UBA5619 | reverse complement strand
AGGGGCTCGTCCAGATCACCGACGAAGGGGTCCTGGCCGGGACGATTGCGGCGATACTGGAGAAGAACCCGGCCCAGGTCGCCCAGTACCGGGCGGGAAGGGAAAAGGTGTTCGGCTTTTTCGTCGGCCAGGCGATGAAGGCGACCCAGGGGAAGGCCAACCCCCAGCTCATCAACGACCTCCTGAAAAAGATGCTGGCCTGCGAGGCGTAACGGCGGAATTTTTCGGGAATCCGATCAGTCGTGCGTTTCGTGGATGTTCATTCCTTCAATGGTGCGAATCCGCCATGGACCGTATGATCCGAACGTTGTTCTGGGAAAACGACGCCGTCGTCATGATTGACCAGAAGGCCCTGCCGCTCAGCGAACGGCAGGTCACCTGCACGGACTACCGCCAAGTGATCGAGGCGATCGACGATTTGACCGTCCGCGGCGCCCCGGCGATTGGCGTGGCCGCAGCGATGGGGATCGCGCTGGGGACGCTGCGGATCGAGGCGGATACCGCGCAGGCCTTTCGAAAGGCCTTCGCGGAAATCTGTGGGCGCTTTTCGGCGTCGCGACCGACGGCCCGGAATCTCTTCTGGTCGATCGAGCGGATGAAACGCCGCTTTGATGAGGCGATCGGCGAAGATCCGGGTTCCCGGCGCTTGACGGGCACTCCCCGGCCGCGAACCGCTGCCGAATCCTCCGTCGGTATTCATTTCGCGGAGTTGTTGACCGGACTGGGCGAGCGGAATCGATCTCCGGAAGCGGCGGACGGTGACCCGTTTCGGGCGGTCCGCCGGGCGCTCGTGGCGGAGGCCATCCGGATCGGTGACGAGGATGTGGCGATCAACCGGCGACTGGGGAGGAACGGGAACGAACTGATCCCGGACGACGCCCGGATCCTGACCCACTGCAACGCCGGGGCGCTCGCCACCGCCGGATACGGAACGGCCCTCGGGATGATCCGCGCCGCGCACGAGGCGGGCAAGAAGGTCCATGTATATGTCGATGAAACGCGCCCCGTCCTTCAGGGGGCAAGGCTGACGGCCTGGGAGCTCGTGCGGGAGGGGATTCTCTGTACGCTGATTGCGGACAGCATGGCGGGTTTCCTGATGCAGCGCGCGGGGGTCGATCTGGTGATCGTCGGCGCGGACCGAATCGCGGCCAATGGTGATACGGCCAACAAGATCGGAACATACGCGCTGGCGATCCTCGCAAAGGCGCACGGGGTACCGTTCTACGTCGCGGCGCCCCTCTCGACGATCGACACGGCTTTGCCGGACGGTTCGGCGATTCCGATCGAGGAGCGAAACCCCGATGAGATGACCCATTGCGGCGGCGTTCGGACCGCTCCGGACGGGATCGCAGTCTGGAATCCCGCTTTTGACGTGACGCCGAATGGCCTGATTTCGGCAATCGTCACGGAGACGGGCGTCATACGGCCCCCGCTTGCGGTCGGCATTTCCCGTTGCATGGGGCGACCCGATGCCTGACAGGGTCGGCATGGAGATGTCATCCGGTAAAAAATCCGAGCTGAAGGGATCTTCGCCGTGGGAATGGCGATGCATTTTTTCCGCGGCGACCTTGCAGAACCTGTCTCGGTTGGCCTGTTCACGGGATTCTGACGACCAGGAGATTGTGTGGTGAAAGACAAACTGTTTTTGTTCGATTTTGACGGTGTTCTGGCGGATTCGCTGGACATTTACTCGGAGGCGGTGATGCGCTGCCTGGAGCGGATCGGGACCCCGATCGTAAAAAGTCGCGAGGACTATCTGGCCCTGTTCGAGGGCAATCTGTACGAATCGATGGCGGCCCGGGGGGTGAACCTGACCGAATACGCCCGGGCGGCCCGTGAGATCATGCCCGGGATCGACTTCGGCAGCATAAAGCCCTTCGATGGCCTCCTTCCTGTTCTTGCGTCCTTGAGCCGGGACCATTGTCTGGTGGTCATCTCCTCCAACGCATCGAAGACCATCGGCAGGATGCTGGCCCGTTTCGGATTCGATTCTTATTTTGAGGAGATCCTCGGCGCGGATTTCCTGACCAGCAAAAAGGAGAAGATCGACCATGCGCGGGCGAAGTACGGCATTCCGGCGCAGAGAACCTTCTACATCGGCGACACGGCGGGAGACATCCGGGAGGCCCGCGCCGCGGGAGTCCGGTCCGTGGCCGTGACGTGGGGATGGCACGATCGGGAAAGGCTTGCCGCCTCCCGGCCTGATTTTCTCGTCAACGAGCCGGAGGGACTGATTCGGATAGGGAAGGGCATGGCGGCCTCCGAGGTTCTCACGCAAAAGCCGTAAAGAAGATCAAGCCGCTTCCCTCCTGAAGCGGCCGGCGCATCCGAGGAATGGGGTAAGATTCTGCGAACGGGGGTCTTTCCGGCCATCCCCGGCGCTGCCTTTCCGTTTGACGGGAAGCCATCCGCCGGGGTTTGTGGTTGACAAGTTCCGTTTCGATATGGTACGGAGCGAGCCGGTCGCCGCGGAGGGATCGGAAGCTGAACGGCGCCTGCGAGACCTCCCGCTTAAGGGATTGTCTCCCTGGCGACATCGCCCTATCGCACACAAAGAAAAAATTGGCCTCATGAAAAAAAGCATCTCCCTAAAAGGCAAAAGCATTCTCACCGTCAAGCAATTGACTCCGGAAGAAATCCGCTACCTGGTCGATCTGGCCGCACAACTGAAGAAGAAAAAGAAGCGAGGTCTGCGCGGCAACCTTCTGAAGCGCAAGAACATCGCCCTGATTTTCGAGAAGTCCTCGACGCGGACCCGCTGCGCCTTCACCGTTTCCGCCGCCGACGAAGGGGCCCACACGGATTATCTCAACATGAGCGAAATTCATTTCGGCAGGAAGGAGTCCCTTGCCGACTCGGCTCGCGTGCTGGGGCGCATGTTCGACGGCATCGCCTTCCGCGGGTATCGGCACGAGACGGCGGAGGCCTTGGCCGTCCATTCCGGGATTCCCGTCTGGAACGCCCTGACCGATATCGCCCACCCCACGCAGATTTTGGCGGATCTTCTGACCATCCAGGAACATTTCGGTAAACTGAAGGGCCTGACCCTGGTCTATTTGGGCGACGGCCGCAACAATGTGGCCAACTCGCTGATGATCGGCTGCGTCAAGACGGGGATGCACTTCGTCAATTGCACCCCGCCCGAACTCCTCCCCGATCCGAAATTATTGGCCGAGGTCGAGGGTTTCGCCCCCCGGACGGGCGGATCGGTGCGGATCGTCCATTCTCCCCGGGAAGCCGTCCGCGGCGCCCACGTGATCTATACCGATGTTTGGGCCTCCATGGGAGAAGAGGCGGAATTCGAAAAGCGCCGGAAGCTCCTGGGGCCTTATCAGGTGACCATGGACCTGATGCGCCGAACGGGTCGCGCCGAGACCGGGGACTTGATCTTCCTGCACTGCCTTCCCGCGTTTCATGACCATCAGACGGAGGTCACACGGGTGATCGGCGCCATGGAAGTCACGGACGAGGTCTTCGAATCCTCTTTTTCCCGTGTTTTTGACCAGGCGGAGAATCGGATGCACACCATCAAGGCGGTCATGGTCGCCACACTCACCTAACAGGGAGGAATTTCGATGGCAAAGGGAGTGATGTTGACGGGGATCCCCTGGGAAAAGTACGAAGCCCTTTCCCTCAAGGAAAAGTCTCCCTATTTCATGGAAGCCGGTCGACCCTACCACTGCCTGATCGCCCAGCAGTTTGATCGTGCCCAGTTGGATTCCCTGGGAGCCCTGGCCACCAGGATCCGCCGTATCGCCAAAACGGAGGAGGGCATGAAATTCCTGCAAAGCCAGCTTTCCCACAAACGGGCCATGCTGTATTTCTCCCAGCCCAGCAGCCGCACCTTCCTCTCCTTCTGCGCCGCCTGCCAGATTCTGGGCATCGCGATCGGCGAGGTGCGGGACACGGCAACCTCCAGCGAATTCAAAGGTGAATCGAAGGAAGATTCCGTCCGGACCTTCAGCTCCTATTTCGACCTCATGATCATGCGCAGCCAAATGGGCGGCCTGGCCGAGCGGATGGCCTGGGTTCTGTCGAATTCGGAACGGCCCATCCCCGTCATCAACGCCGGTTCCGGCAAGGACCAGCATCCGACGCAGGCGCTTCTGGATATCTATACCCTGCACCGCAGCTTTGAAGAACGCGGCGGGATCGACGGCAAAACCATTCTCTTCACGGGCGACCTGCTTCGCGGCCGGACGGTGCGTTCTCTCTCCTGGCTTCTTACCGTCTATAAAGATGTGCGTCAGATCTTCGCTGCCCCCGGGGACCTGCAAATATCCGACGACATCCTCGCCATGCTGGAAAAGGAGAAAATTCGTTACCGCGTCACGGACGATTTCAAGGGCGCCATCCCCGAAGCGGACGCCATCTACATGACGAGGATCCAGGACGAGTGGGATGCCGATGACGGCGGAAGAAAGAAAAAACGCGACATCAGCGACTATTCCTTCACCGGTCGGGATCTGGAGCATCTGAAGAAGGACGCCGTTCTGCTTCACCCCCTGCCCAGGCGGGATGAAATTTCCACCGATGTGGACGGCGATCCGCGGGCCGTTTACTGGCGTCAGATGCGCAACGGCATGTGGATTCGCGCCGCCCTCATCGCCACGATCTTCGAACGGGAAGGGATGATCCACGCCTACGCGGAGCAAAAGGGCATCGACGCCTGAAACAGGCGCCGCCGATCGACCTCGCGAGATCGCAAAACGGATCCGTGGCCGCCGGAAAGCGGTCATTCCATGCTCCGACTCCGGTAAGAAATCCTTTACGTATTTTTGGGAAGGGAAACCAAACGGCCGGTCCAATGGGGCGAGCTTGACGTATGCCGCCGACTTTCCAGGCTGATTCAAAGGTCGTAGAGGGTATCATCCACGCGGGGTTTCGGCTTCCGGGTTCCCCGCGTTCCTTTTCCCCCGACGAGGAAGGGGTCCTCTCCCTCGAGCAGGTCGCCCATCTCCGCCTCGATCCGATCGGGGTCTTCCCCTTTTTCCAGACGGCTCAAGGCCTCCTCCATGCCGGAGCCGAGCGAGAGGCCGGTCGCATCCGTCAATTTTCGCATGAGTTGCGCGGCCTGGCGCGGGTCATCCTCGTTGATCTTCTCCGCTTCGCCGGCAAGCATCGCCATCGCCTTTTCCATCTTCGTCTCGTCGATGGGCGGCATATCGTCGCCGGCCGGCTCATCCTTCCCGCGGGAGACCTTGGCGAATATCGACATCTGTCGTTTCAGCGGGCGACGGCACCCCGGACAGTCGGGAATCTTTTCCGTGTCGACTACGCGCGAGAAAAAACTGAAAACGGTGTTGCAGGACCAGCAATAAAATTCGTAGATGGGCATGGTATCCTCTTTTCACCTTCTTCCATTCCCGGATTTGAACCGGAACGAAACCGACGCCGTTATTCTAATCCAGGACTTTGCAAACATCAAGAAGCAGATCGCTGCGTAGTGTCAAGAGCTGCCCGGGGCGATGGAGACGTCTCAGAGAGGAGTATCAGCCGGCTCAGGCAAAGAGCTTTCCCGGATTCAGGATGAGGTTCGGATCGAAGAGCAGCTTGATCGCCCGCTGAAGGCGGATATTTTCCGGTGAAAGTTCGAGCGGAAGGAAAGGCTGCTTGGCGATTCCGACGCCGTGTTCACCGGACATGGTGCCCCCCATCGCGATCACTTTGCGGACGATCTTGCAAACGGCCGTTTCGGCGGCCTTCCGGGCGTCGGGGCTTCCGGCGGTGACGCTCAGATGGATGTTCCCGTCGCCGGCGTGGCCGAAGGCATAGATCCTCACCCCGTGGGCGGCCTCGTAGGCGGGCAGACACCCCACGAACTCGGCGATCCTCCCCAACGGAACGACGATATCCTCCTGGATATCCAGCGGATGGGCCTCCTCGATCCGAAGCGATATCGCCCGGCGCACGTCCCACATCTGTTTGCGCTTCTCGGCGTCCGGGGCGACAAGCGCGTCGCCCGCGCCGCCTTCCAGGCAGATCCCCCGGATCGCCGCGATCTCACGCCGGATCGTTTCCGGGGCGCCGTCCGATTCGATCAGCAGCATCGCCCCGGCCTCCTTCACCCCCGCAAAGGGGAGGATGTCGCCGACCAGCTCCAGGCAACGGGAATCCATGAACTCGAGCGTGGAAGGCATGTACCCCCGCATCAGGATCGTCGTGATCGTTTCCATCGCGGGGCCGAGTTTTGGAAAGAGGGCAACGAGCGTGGTCACAGCGGCGGGATCGGGGAGGAGCCGGACGATCAGTTTCGTGATCACCCCGAGCGTTCCCTCGGAGCCGACCAGAAGCCGCGTCATGTCGTAGCCCACCACCCCCTTGCGCGTCCGGACTCCCACATCGATGAGCTCTCCGCTGGGCAGAACCGCTTCGAGGCCCAGGATGTAGTCGCGGGTGGTTCCGTACTTGACGCAGGCGGGACCGCCGGCGTTCGTGGCGGCGTTTCCGCCGATCGAGCAGGCGTCATTGCTCGCCGGGTCGGGGGGATAGCAGAGGCCGTGCTCGCGAACCGCGTTTTTCAGATCGAGGTTCCTGACCCCCGGCTCGACGACGGCGATCATGTTCCGGGGCTCGATGGCGATGATCCGGTTCATTCTGGCCAGTGACAGGACGACGCCGCCGCGGATGGGGATCGCCCCGCCGGCCAGTCCGGTCCCCAGACCCCGCGGAATGACGGGGAAGCGGCAATCGTTGGCCAGCCTCAGCAGTTCCTGGATCTGGTCGGCCTCGGTCGCTTCGACGACCAGCTCCGGACGGTGAAAGGCGCCCGGGGTCTTGTCCTTTCCGAACGTTTCCAAGGTTTCGGGGTCTTCGATCAGGATCAGGCCGGGAATCGCCGCGATGCGGGCCCGGATTTCGGCGGTGATGGGAGCGTATTCGGGCATGGCCTTTCAGATCCTGTGGTGCTCAAAGCCGGGAAGACGCAGCCGGTCCTCCACGTGGTTGAGGATGAGACTCGCGACCGAGGTCATCGCCAGGTAGCACGCCCCGATGATCAGGAAGATCTCCGTGTATTTGAAAGTGTTCGACGCCAGGATTTTTCCCTGTCCGGTCAGCTCGATGCAGGTGATCATGTAGGCCAGAGACGAGTATTTGATCAGGTAGATGATCTCGTTCCCGCATCCCGGCAAGGCCCTTCTCATGGCCTGTGGAAGAATGATGGAGAAAACCATCCGGACCTTGCTGAAGCCCAGCGACTGGGCGGCGAGCATCTGTCCCCGTTTGATCGACAGGAGCGCTCCGCGGATGTATTCCGAATGGTAGGCGCCGCTGCAGAGTGAAAAACCGAGGACCGCGGCCGCAAAGGGGCTCAGATAAATCTTGATGTAGGGCAGGCCGAAGTACCAGATGAAGAGCTGGACGACCAGCGGGATCCCGCGGAAAATGACGACAAAACCATTGGCGGCGGCCTTGACGGGCCGGCTCCCGTAAACCCGGAGCACCCCGATCAGGATTCCGATGGCCAGGCCAAAGATCGACGAGGGAAGAATCAACTGCACGCTCACCTGGAATCCCTTCAGCAGGACGGGATAGACCTCGTTTTGAATGAAGATCCACTCTTCCATCGTCAGCGTGTTTCCCCGTAGAGTTCCGTAATCTTGGAACAAAATTCCCGCGTCCGGGCGTTTTGAGCGTCGTTGAAGATCTTGTCGGGCGTCCCCCGTTCGAGAATCCGGCCGTCCTCCATGAAGACGATTTCGCTGGCGAGCGAACTGGCGAATCCGATCTGATGGGTCGCCATGATCATGGTCATGCCGTTGTTCCCGAGGTCGCGAATGACCGCGTGAACCTCGCCGATCAGTTCGGGGTCCAGCGCCGACGTCGGTTCGTCCAGCAGCATCACCTTCGGATCCATCGCCAGCGCCCGGGCGATCGAGACCCGCTGTTTCTGGCCGCCGGAGAGTTGGGCGGGATATTTCTGCATGTGATCTTTCAGGCCGACCCGTTCCAGTTCCATGACGGCGCGATCATTGGCCTTAGCCTTCGGGATTCCCTTCACCTGGACCATCCCGATCCGGACGTTCTCCAATGCGTTCAGGTGGTCGAAAAGGTTGAAATCCTGGAAGATCATCCCGACCTTCTGGCGGTAGGCGTAGAGGTCGCGCTTGTGCGCGTAATGCACCTCCCGGCCGTCCAGCCAGATTCGCCCCTCGTCCGGTTTGACAAGGTAGTTGATGCACTGCAACAGCGTGCTCTTGCCTGCGCCCGAGGGGCCGATCAGGATCTTGAGATCCCCCTTGTTCACGTAGAGCGACGCCCCCCGGAGGACATCCTTTTTCCCGTAGCGTTTCGATATGTTTTCGATCCGTAAAATCGGTTCTGCCATCTTCTGCCTACAATCCGTGCGGGGAGTATCCCGGAATCCGGACCTTCTCCTCCAGAATCCGGAGGCCCTTCGTTCCCATCCAGGTGAGGACGAGAAAGATTATCCCCGCGGTGAGATAAAGGGGGAGCTGCTGGTAGGTCCGGGTCGCCACGAAATGCGCCCGCGCCATGATCTCGGCCACCCCCAGGGCGTAGGTCACCGCCGAGTCCTTCAGCAGAATGGAGTATTCGTTCGACCAGCCGGGAACGGACAATCGGAGCGCCTGGGGGAGAATGATGACGGATATCGCCTTCAGATCGCTCATCCCGAGCGCCCGGGCCGCCTTGAATTGCCCCTCCGGGAGCGACAGGATCGCCCCGCGGAAGATCTGGGACTGGTATGCGGAGCTGATCAGCCCGAGCACGATGATCGCCACCGTGAAGGCGGAAAGATTGATGTCGAGGGCCGTGCAGAGGCCGAAATAGAAGAGAAAGAGAAAGACGAGAAGCGGAATTCCCCGGAAAAACCAGACATAGACCATGATCATACGCCGGAGAGCCCGGTGCCCGTAGACCTGCCCTACCGCAAGGGGCACTCCGAGGACAAGTCCCAGGGCCATCGCCCCGACCACGACGATCAGGGTCACAAGCGATCCCTGGAGGAGATACGGCAAGGCGTCTCCGATGGCGATCAGGCTTTCCGGCATTCGTTCACACCGCTCATAAAATGGAAGGCCTCATGAACTGAGGCCTTCCCGTCATTTGGCGAGAGAATTGGGGAATATGGGGACACGATATCGCATCGTGCCCCCATATTCCCCCGGGTTTCGCTTCCCATCCATGCGCCGCCGTCCGGCAGTTCATCATTTACTGGTGTATTGCTTCTTCAGCTCGGCCCAGTATGGCGACTTCATGAGCTTCTTGAGGCCTTCGTTGACCTTCTTCAGGAATTCGGTATCCTCTTTGCGGATCGCATAGCCGAAATCCTCGTCCGGCATTCCGAACCCGCCGAGTATCTTGACAGGCTTCTTCTTCACGGCGTCTTCCGCCGGCTGGTCGTCCATCGCGGCGGCCACGATTCGGCCGTTCACCACGTCTTCGACCGCCAGGGGAGCGGAGTCATACTGGACCAGTTCGAACTTCTTCCCCCCCTTCTTGATCAGATTCTCCGCAATCCACTTCGCCTCGGTCGTCCCGCGCTGCACCCCGACCTTGTTCCCGTCGGCCAGGGCCGATTCCGCGGTCAGTTTGGTATCCTTTTTGGCCACCAGGACCTGTTTGATCTTCCAGTACGGGATCGTAAAGGCGACTTCCTTTTTGCGTTCGTCACTGATGCTC
This sequence comes from Syntrophaceae bacterium UBA5619, assembly GCA_002424545.1. Classification (GTDB taxonomy): domain Bacteria; phylum Desulfobacterota; class Syntrophia; order Syntrophales; family UBA5619; genus UBA5619. Next base: position 5,032 of record DIKL01000021.1, on the reverse strand, counting down.
ATCCCCGAGGCCACAATGTCGATCTTCTTGGTCTTCAGGCTGGGAATGATCCCGTCCCAATCCATCGGCTGGTGCTTTACCTTGAACTTCATCTCCTTGGCGATCCAGTCGAGGGCCTTCACGTCGAAGCCGTCCGGAGCGCCGGACTTGTCCACAAAGGCGAAAGGCGGAAAGTTCGCGTCGATCCCGTTAATGTACACCTTCTCCGCGGCAACGGCAAACGTCGCAGACAGGACGAGCAACGCCGACAGCGCCACCGCCGCACCCCATAGCCATTTTTTTCTCATAAATTTCAATCTCCTTTCGTCTTGTTGCGTTAAGGTTCTTTCCTCGGTGGTCCGGGATTCCCGATGCAAATCCGGGCTTTTATCATCCAAGGAAGCCTGACGGATATTTTTAAGCGGCGGAATCATAAACAAAATCATGGAGGCTGTCAAGGTGAAAGGGGTGAAAGGCTGGGACATGGGACGATTCACCTTCGCCGGGGTTGCTATTCTGGGTGAGCGTGATTATGATGAAGCAATGATCATGATATCATTTCACCACAGGAGATGCGCTTTGCTGCTTGCGGCGCTTCTTCTTTTTTCGATCCGTGTCGCGGCGGCCGGTGAATCCTTTCCGAGACCGGTAGGCGCGGTCAACGATTTCGCCGGGGTGATTTCCGACCAGGACAAGGGTCCGATGGAAAGACTGGCAGCGGAGGTGCTGGAGAAGACCGGGATCGCCGTCGTCGTGGCAACGGTGGAGACGATCGGTGACGGCGATTCGGCCGATTACGCGAACCGACTCTATCAGGCCTGGGGGATCGGGAAGAAGGGCGAAGACAAGGGGGTGCTCATTCTTCTTGCCCTGAAGGAGCGGCAGGTCCGAATCGAAACGGGATACGGCGTCGAGGGGATCATTCCCGACGGCATGGCGGGGGAGATCCTGGACCGGTACGCGCTTCCCCGTTTCCGGGCCGGCGACTATGGGAAGGGACTCGCGGAAACCATGGCGGCGGTATCCTCCATCGCGGCGGAGGCGGCCGGCGTGAGGCTCACGGGTGCGGCGCCGCGGCCCAGACAGGTCGGGACCGGGAAAGGGATCGGAATCGGACAGCTTTCCCTGCTGGTTCTGGCGGCGGCCCTGCTGTTCGGAACCCGCCGGGGCCGAGCGATGCTGCCCTGGCTGCTGGTCATGATGATGGGCGGCGGGGGGGGACGACGCGACGGATCCGGCGGCGGGTTTGGGGGGTTCGGCGGCGGATTCGGCGGATTCGGCGGCTATGGCGGGGGAATGAGCGGCGGCGGCGGTGCGGGTCGCGGATTTTAAAAGGGGGTAGGCCGATGGCGAAAATACCGAAAAATCCGGAAGAGATCTTCGCGGAGTTCACCGGCGACTACCGGAAAATCTTCGGAGAGGAACTGCTCTCCGTCATCCTTTTTGGAAGCGGCGCCGGTGAGGATTACGTGCCCGGGAAGTCGGATCTTAACTTCCTGATCGTGCTGACCGACCGGGGCATCGAGGAGCTCGATCGGGCTCTGGAGATGGTCGGAAGGTGGAAACAACGAAATGTCGCGGTTCCGCTCTTCATGACCCGCTCCTATCTGGCCGAGTCTCAGGATGCCTATCCGATTGAATTTCTCAACATGAAGCGGGCTTACAAGGTTGTCGCCGGCGAGGATCTTCTCGCGCCGCTCGCCTTCGATCCGAGCCATGTCCGGCTGCAGTTGGAGCGGGAACTCCGGGTGAAACTTCTCCACCTGAGGAGCGGTTATCTTCATACGGACGGAAAAACGAGAAGGATCCGGGAACTGATCGGCACATCGCTGACCGCCTTCGTGTCACTCTTCACCGCGCTTCTGTATCTGAAAAATCTGGAGATTCCAAAAGGGAAACGTGATATCATCGCCGCCGCCGGGAGGGCCTTCGGCGTCGATGCCGGTGTTTTTCTGAAATGCGAGGAGATCCGCAGAAAGACGGACCGCTTCTCGTCGGTCGAGGTGCGGGCGATCTTCCGGGAATACCTCAGGGAGGTCGGTCGCCTCTGCGAACAGATCGGCCGGATGGATGTCGAATCCGGAAAATAGCTTCAGGAGGTAAAGCATGGCCAACGGAAAAAAAACATTGCTGATCGCCGTCGTCGTCATCGTGGTTCTGGCGGGGCTGGTCTTCTCATTTTTCAAAGGGACCTATAACCGATTCGTCGCCCTTGATGAAGGGGTGAAATCGGCTTGGGCGCAGGTGGAAAACCAGCTTCAACGGCGTTATGACCTGATCCCGAACCTCGTGGAAACGGTCAAGGGATACGCAAAACAGGAAAAGGACGTGCTCGTGGAGGTGACGAACGCCCGCGCGCGCGTGGGCGGGGCGGCGACGGTTCCCGACAAGATCGACGCGAACAACGAGTTGAGCGGAGCGTTGAGTCGTCTCCTCCTCGTCGTGGAGCAATATCCGGACCTCAAGTCCAACCAGAATTTTCTCCGCCTTCAGGATGAGCTGGCGGGGACGGAAAATCGGATTTCCGTGGAACGGAAACGGTACAACGACGCCGTCCGGGAGTACAACGTGGCGATCCGGAGCTTCCCGGCAAACCTGTTGGCCGGAATGTTCGGTTTTAAGAAGGCGGCCTTCTTCGAGGTCCCGGCGGCCGCCCAGGCGGCGCCGCAGGTCAAATTTTAACATACAGTTGAACTACGCTCGCCTGCTGTGTTGGGCGAGCTCAGGCATGCCGGGAACGGCAGTGAGGAGAGATCTCTATGCAGAAAAAGTATGTATATACCTTTGGCGGGGGTGCAGCCGAGGGGACGGCCAACGACAAGAACCTGCTGGGCGGCAAAGGGGCCAACCTGGCGGAGATGTGTTCCCTGGGCATCCCCGTGCCGGCGGGATTCACCATCAGCACGGAATGCTGCACGGACTATTACGCCTCCGGTTGCAAACTCCCGGCCGCATTGGCCGGTCAGGTTCTGGCTGCGCTCCGGAAGACCGAATCGGTTATCGGCATGAAGTACGGCGACGCCGCGAATCCGCTGTTGGCCTCCTGCCGATCCGGCGCCCGTTTGTCGATGCCGGGCATGATGGACACCGTTCTCAACGTCGGTCTCTGCACCGCAACGATCCCGGGCATGATCGCCAAGACGGTCAATCCCCGATTCGTCTGGGATTCCTACCGCCGCCTGATCATGATGTACGCCGATGTGGTGATGGAGAAGGCGGAGGGTCTCGAACCGGCGCTGGGCAAGGGCATCCGCAAGATCCTTGATGAAAAGTTGGACGAGATGAAGCGGGCCAAGGGCTGTAAATCCGACACGGACCTCGACGCCGACGACCTCCAGCAGCTTGCCGAAGGGTTCAAGGAGCTGATCCGAATGCATCTCGGCAAACCCTTTCCGGATGATCCGATCGAACAGTTGTGGGGAGCGATATCGGCCGTGTTCAAAAGCTGGAACGGCAAGAAGGCGGTTTCCTACCGCAGGATCGAGGGCATTCCGGATGACTGGGGCACCGCGGTGAACATCCAGGCCATGGTCTTCGGCAACATGGGCGACTCCTCCGCCACCGGCGTCGCCTTCACCCGCGATCCCGCCACCGGCGAAAACAGGTTTTACGGAGAGTGGCTGATGAATGCTCAGGGCGAAGACGTCGTTGCCGGCATTCGCACCCCGGCGCCGATCAACGATGATACCCGGAACGAGCAGAACCGGCATCTGGTGAGCATGGAGCACGCCATGCCGGAGATCTACCGGGAACTCGACGCCATCCGCTCCACGCTGGAGCGTCGCTTCACCGATATGATGGACATCGAATTCACCATCCAGGAGGGGAAACTCTGGATGCTGCAGTGCCGCTCCGGCAAACGTACCGGCGTGGCCGCGCTGAACATCGCCATCGACATGCTGGATGAGGGGCTCATCGACGAGACCACCGCCATCATGCGCGTCAAACCACGACAGTTGGACGAGGTGCTGCACCCGATCATCGATCCGAACGTCGAAAAGGATGCCGTGCCGATCGTCAAGGGGCTGCCGGCCGGTCCCGGTGCCGCCTGCGGCGCGCTGGTCTTCAACTCCGAGGATGCTGTGGCTTCCTCCCGAGCCGGCAGAAACTGCATTCTGCTGCGCGAGGAGACGAACCCGGAGGACATCGAGGGAATGCGCGCGGCCGTCGGCATCCTGACCGCCCGCGGGGGCATGACTTCACACGCGGCGCTTGTCGCCCGCGGCTGGGGAAAGTGCTGTATCGTAGGCGCCGGAAGTCTGCATGTGGACTCCGAGAACAAGACCGCGGAGATTGCCGACTCCGGGACCGTCCTGAAGGAAGGCGATATCGTCACGCTGAACGGCACCAAGGGTCGGGTCTTTGTCGGCTCGCTGCCGATGATCGACGCCTCGGAAAATCCGAGATTCCAGAGGTTCATGACCATGTCCGACAAGTACCGGACGATGGGTGTGCGCACCAATGCCGACACCGCGCAAGACGCGCGGGTGGCCCGCAACTTCGGCGCCGAGGGGATCGGTCTGTTCCGGACGGAACATATGTTTTACGGCGAGGGCTCCGATGAGCCCCTGTTCTGCCTGCGTAAGATGATCCTGAGCAAGACCGCCGAAGAACGGAGAGCCGCGCTCGATGAACTCTTCCCGTTTTTCAAAAGGTCGTTGAAAGGGACAATGGAGGCCATGGAGGGGTTTCCGGTTACGATCCGCCTCCTCGATCCGCCTCTTCACGAGTTCGTGCCGCAGGGCGCCGAGAAGCAGGCGGAACTGGCCAGGGCGCTGGGCATCACGGTGGAGGAGATCCAGAAACGGGGGGAGGATCTCCACGAATCCAACCCGATGATGGGTCACCGAGGCATCCGTCTGGGGATCACCTACCCGGAGGTGAGCGAGATGCAGATTCGTGCGATCTTCGAATGTGCCGCCGAGTTGATCAAGGCCGGCAAACGGTGCACACCGGAGATCATGGTCCCCGTCACCTGCGATGTTTCCGAGCTGGAGTTCACCCGGAAAATCGTGGAGCGGGTCCATACCGATGTGCTCAATCGCTTCGGTCT
>DIKL01000119.1 GCA_002424545.1 Syntrophaceae bacterium UBA5619 | reverse complement strand
CCCCGGTCGTGGCCGTCGAGGCCCGGTTTGGCCACCATGATTCGTATCTTTTTCTCCGTCATATGCTTACCCCAGTGAAGGTTTTCCCGCCCCCGACTGGAAATCTATATTTAATAGAGGCCGGGGTCTCGGTATTCGCCGAAGACCTCCCGGTAGACGTCGCAGATCTCCTGAACCGTTGCCCGGTCCTTCACCGCTTCTATGCAGAAGGGCATGACGTTTTTCCCCGTCTTGCAGGCGCTTTTCAATGCATCGAGGTCCCGCTTTACGGCGCGGGAATCCCGTTTGCGCTTCACCTCCGCCAGACGCGCGATCTGTTCCTCCTCGATCCGCTCGTCGATGTCGAGAACGGGGATCTCCTGTTTTGCGGCATTTTCATATTTGTTGACGCCGATCATGACCTTTTCGCCCGCATCGATCTGTTGCTGGAAACGGTAGGCGGCATCGGCGATCTCCATTTGGGGGAACCCCTTTTCGATCGCCGCGATCATCCCGCCCAGCCCGTCGATTTTCTCGATATAGGCCAGTGCCCCCTCCTCCATCTTGTTCGTCAGCGACTCCACGAAATAGGAGCCGGCCAGCGGGTCGATGGTGTTCGCCACGCCGGTCTCTTCGGCCAGGATCTGCTGGGTGCGCAGCGCGATCTCGACCGCATGATCGGAGGGGAGGCAGAGAACCTCGTCCAGGGAGTTCGTATGCAGGGATTGGGTCCCGCCGAGGACCGCCGCGAGGGCCTCGACGGCCGTCCGGACGACGTTGTTGTACGGCTGCTGGGCGGTCAAGGAACAGCCGGCCGTCTGGGTGTGAAACCGCATCCAAAGGGAACGGGGATTTTTGGCATGGAAGCGGTCGCGCATTACCCGCGCCCAAATTCGGCGCGCCGCCCGCATCTTGCAGATTTCCTCGAAGAAATCAATGTGGGCGTTGAAGAAAAAGGAAAGCCGGGGGGCGAATTCATCGACGTCGAGCCCCTTGCGGCGGATCACGTCTTCGACATACTCGATCCCGTCGCGCAACGTAAACGCCAGCTCCTGGACGGCCGTGGAGCCGGCCTCCCGGATGTGGTAGCCGCTGATGCTGATGGTGTTCCACTTCGGTACGTGCCGAGTTCCGAACGCCACCGTGTCGCTGATCAGGCGCACGGAGGGCTCCGGTGGGCACATGAAGGTCTTCTGGGCGATGAACTCCTTGAGCATGTCGTTCTGGATCGTGCCGCCGATCTTCGTCAGCGGCACGCCGTTGCTCTCCGCCGCCGCGCAGTACATCGCCCACAGCGCGGTGGCGGGCGGATTGATCGTCATCGAGGTGGTCACCCGGTCCATCGGGATCCCCTCCATGAGGGCGAGGAAATCATCGAGGGTGTCGATGGCCACGCCGCAGCGGCCGCACTCGCCGCGGGCCTTCGGGGAATCGCTGTCGTAGCCCATGAGGGTCGGAAAATCGAAAGCGGTGCTGAGACCCGTCTGCCCTTCCTTCAGAAGCATGCGCCAGCGGGTGTTGGTATCCTTGGCGCTCCCCATTCCGGAGAACATCCGGAAAGTCCAGCAGCGGCCGCGGTAGCCGGTAGCCTGGTTTCCGCGAAGAAAGGGGTATTCTCCAGGGGCGCCGATGTCCCCGGCGAAGTCCGTTTCGACGATATCTTCCGGGGTGTAGAGTCTCTTGATTTCAAGATCGGAAACGGTTGACCAGCGGGCTTTCCGCTCGGCATTTCCCGCCGCCGAACGCCGAACCTCGTCTTCCCAGTTCGCGGTCAGCCGCGCCGATTGATCCAATGTTTTCTTGGAGAAATACATGTCCATCTCCGTTGCCACCATCCCGTTTACGATGTATTCCGAGTTCAGTTTTCCGGCCGCATATTGCGTGAGGATGCTGATTTTAGGGCGTGGTGGAGCGCACTACCCCTATCCCAAACCCCCGTTCCTTGTCAAGAAATATCCCGGCGCCGTTGATCAATAGGAACGGGGAGCCCGCTTCCAGAGCGGGCGTCGACGGGCGGCCGGCTCAAAGCGTTCGTTACACCCGCTTTGCGGAGAGGATGACGACCGGCTCCAATGGGACATCCCGGTGCATACCGTTGTTTCCCGTCGCAACCTGAGCGATCCGGTCGATGATCTCCATGCCGTCCGTGACCTTGGCGAAGACCGCGTAGCCGAAATCCCGCGTGCCGTGGTCGAGAAAATCGTTGTCCTTGAGGTTGATGAAGAACTGGGAGGTTGCGCTGTCGATCTCCTGGGTGCGGGCCATCGACAGGGTTCCCCGTTTGTTCTTCAGACCGTTGTCGGCCTCGTTTTTGATCGGCGGACGGGTTTTCTTTTGTTTCATGTCGGCCGTGAAGCCACCGCCCTGAAGGACGAAGTCGGGGATGACGCGGTGAAAGATCGTGCCGTCGAAGAAACCGTCTTCGACGTACTGGAGAAAATTCTGAACGGTAACGGGCGCTTCGGCGTCGCAGAGCTCGATGGTCACCTCCCCCAAGCCGGTCGACAGGATAATCATGTTTGTCTCCTCTGAAAAATTTTTGCGACCATAGCATCCGGAACGGGGGAGGTCAAGGAAACTCCCCTTGGCGGGAGGCTCATTCGACGGATCGAAAAAGGAGATCAGGGAAGCCCCGAACGGATCTATTCCCCCATGTCACGATCGGCGCGCAGCGCAAGGGTCAAAAACGATACGCAAAGGCAGATCAGACCCAGGCCGACGACAATCCGCGAAACCGGAAAGAGACTGATCAGGTAGAAGGCGGTTACGTTTGTCCCGAAGAACGAGCCGACGGTGGAGACGAAGAGGACCATACCGGCGGTGAGCCACGACTGCCGCCTCCAGGAGGCCGTGATCCCGATGATGTAAGGGGAAACCATCGCCATGATCGAAATCGGAATGAAAAAGATCAGGTTCATCGCGACCAGCGAACCGAGACGGACGTCCGTAATACGGTCCGAAACCAGTTCACAGACGGGTTTGTAAAAGGTCGGAATTCCGATCACCCACAGCGAACCGATCACCAGGAAGACCGTGAGTACCCAGATCCGGGGAAAACGCCGCGAAAGATAGCCGCCGGCGACGTAACCCACGGAGAAGTGCACCATAAAGGAGCTGATGATGCTTCCCCAGATGTAGATGGACCCTCCAAAGTAGGGGGACATCAGGTTCGAGGAGAGGATCTCCAGGCTCATCACCACCGCGCCGAAGGTTACGAGAAGCAAAATGAAAACGGCGTAAACGATTGGCATGACCATTTCTCCGTATCGACGCCTTGACCAACGGCGTTCTTTTCTTTCCCCTCAGGCCGAAAACTTCCCGTTGCCGCGGAAACCGGAACGCGGCGCCGCTATTTTTTCTGCATCAGGAGCAGGTTGGCCGGATTGAAGTCGTCCGTCAGGATCGGTGCGTTCTTCAGGATCAGGGAAACTCTGCATTTGCCCGACTCGGCGAGGAGGTCGATCCGGCCGATCTTTCCGCCCCACTTTTCCGCCTGCTTCCGAAGTTCCGCGGGCTCGCAGGCAGGCCGGTCGGAGGCCACGATGATGCAGCTGCCGCTTCTCTGCCCTTCGAAGACGAACACCTTCGCAAAGACCGTCTGGAAGGTCGCGATCTGCGCGTCGTACAATTTGTTGTCGCAGAAGAGGTTCTGGATGACGATCCCCCCATCGTTCAGACGTGATTTCGCAAGCTGCAGGAACTCCTTCGTCGTCATGTGCGCGGGGATGTAATCGGAATTGAAGGCGTCGAGCCAGATCTGGTCGTAACGCTCCCGGCTTTTCTTCAGGAACTGCCGGCCGTCGTCGATGGCGAGCGCCTGGTTGGCGGGAACGGCGAAGGCGAAGTATTTTCTGGCCAGCTTGTCCACAAGGGGGTCCACCTCGACGGTCTGGAGTCGGACCTTCGGGAGATGCATCCGGAAGACCGTGGGGATGTAGCCGCCGCCGAGGCCGATCAGGCAGACCTTTTTGGCGTCGGGCCGGAAGAGAAAGCCCGCAAACATCATTGCCGAGTATTCAAAAACCGAGATGTCCGGTTTCGCGAGATCGATGCAGGTCTGGCGGAGATCCCGCTGCCGGCCGAAGATCATGCACCGCTCCCCGCCGTCCTCGCGGATGGTGATGTGGTGATAGATGGAATCCCCTTCATAGAGGGTCTGATCGTTCGCGGCCGCCGCTGCCGGGGTCGCCGCCATCAGGTACCCCAGAAAAATGAGGCCGGCCGTTCTGCCTGCGCCCATACTGCCTCCGTTCCCGTTGTCTCCGGGCGCCGGCCGGTTCCGGACCGGGGCGCCTGTGCCCTTGTAAGCGAAGCCGCAAAATATTTCAATGTGAAAAGGGGGGCATTAGAAATGATAGCGGATTCCCAGACTATAGGCGTTCATGGCCCCGTGAACACCGTTGAACAAGCCGAATACCCCCGATCGATGGTGAACCCGTGTGACCAGGCCCCACCGGGGATGCTGCGGGAGCGCAAACTCGAATTCGAACATCAGATAGTTCAAGAAAGCGCTCGTTTTCCCGTCATGGTGCTTTTCCTCAAACTCGGGTGGTTCGGAAGCGTAAGAAAGTCCCTCGCCGGCGGCAAAACTCGTCTTGATTTTATGATTCCACGGGAAATGGAGCCAGCGCGCGACAATCAACGCATTGAATTCCCAGAGATGTTGCCCCGCGAAGTGTCTGACGATTTGTCCTTCCATTTCAAAATCAATTTTATCGCGCCAGTTCGCGATTTTTTTCCCGGCCGCGATGACGGCGAATCGGTATTCCGGTTCCAGTTCTATGTTGGCAACGGCCATATCGACCAGCGCGCCGTTCGCCATGACCGAACCGTAAAGGGTGATATGGTGATCCAACTCTTCAGCATGGCCGGGGAAAGTGAGGAAAAACAGCGGTAACAGGGACACCATCCAGATGAACCGGTACATGAAGAATTTCCTTCCTTTAACACCGAAAAAATGCCTTCGACCGGGTGGAGGATTACAAGAAAGCCTCTTTGATGTCAAGGCCGGCTTCTTTTCCCGGTTGATCCGTTGTGGAAATCACGTTACAGTGGCGCCGGCGGCCGACGGAGGGCCGGTGCGGGAGGAGAAACAGCGCGATGGCGGATGGCCGTGTGATCGAAGACAGCGCAATGGACTTTGCCCAGGCGGTGGCCGGGACGGAAGCGCCGCCGCAGATCCTGGAGAATCTCCGCCTGATCGACGTCTTTTACCGCGGTTTCGATGGGTGTCGGCATAAGGGGCAGCTTGTCGTCCACCGTGACCTCGCGCCGGATCTTCTGGAAATCTTCGCCCTGATGGAGCGGCAACGGTTTCCCGTCGCCCGCGCGGTGCCGATCGTTTTCTTCGGCTGGTCCGATGAGGCATCGATGGCCGCGGACAACAGCTCCGCATTCAACTACCGGCTCATCGCGGGGACAAGCCGGCTCTCCCAACACGCCCTGGGCCGGGCGGTGGATATCAATCCTTGGGAAAATCCGGCCATGGATCCGGCCGGCCGGATCTTGCCCGCGGGAGCCCTCCGGCGGCCCGCGCAACCCGGAACCTTCACGGAAGAACATCCCCTGGTCCGCGCCTTCCGCGAGAAGGGCTGGGATTGGGGCGGAGATTTTACCCATATCCGGGATTACCACCATTTTGAAAAATCCGACCCGGGATAACTTGACGACTTTTCAGGATCAGGGTGGTTTGTCTTTTGAAGCCGTGCCGGACGGGCGATACGGACCTGAGATCGCAGCCGGACTCACCTCAGCCCCGCCGCGGATTCTCCAGCGACCCTTGTTCGGCCCCGGACATAGGCGACATCCTCCATGTCCGCGTTTTGCGCGGCGTCGGTCGCGAGCTGATCGCAGCGTTCGTTCTCCCGATTTCCGGCATGGCCGTGCACCCAGAAAAACCGGATGCGGTGTTTGTCGCACAGATCGAGCAGCTTTTCCCACAGATCGGCGTTCTCGGCCGCTTCGCTTTTCGTGCGCATCCAGCCGTTTGCCCGCCATTTGCGGGCCCATCCCTTGCAGATCCCATTGACCACGTAACGTGAATCGCTGTGCAGATCGACGACCGCCGGCGCTTTCAGGGATTCCAACGCCGCGATGCAGGCCATCAGTTCCATGCGGTTGTTGGTCGTCAGGCGAAAACCCTGCGCGATTTCGATCCGCCTCTCCCCTTTGAGAATGACTGCGCCGTACCCCCCGGGCCCCGGATTTCCCGAACACGCCCCGTCGGTATAAACAACGATCGGTCCCGATGAAGGCTGCGGTTCAGCGTGATCGGCTTCGGCATCCGCCGTGCATGAAGGCTTCCCCGTTTTCGCCGAGGGGTTCTCCAGCCACCGCCTGGCCTCGTCCCGCGTGGCGAACCCCCGGTAGAGGGCCGCGGCATACCCGCGGATTTGCTCTTCGGCCCCCCCCGTTCCGTACCAGACGCTGTAAATGCCCGGCCGGCGACCCCGGACAACAGCATAGTATTTCTTCGGATTCCCCATGCAATCCCCCTTCGAAGGTTGCCGCCTCCGCGTATCGCCTGGTTTTGCAAGTTTTTCGCGGTGTATGTAATATAATTCGACGGGCTTTTCCAGAGGCATTTCATCCATGCGCCGGCGATCGGGCGGATACGGCCCGGGGGACGTGGATTTCCCATAAAGTGATTGACTTCAAGGGGTCATGGTGATAGGGGAAACATCCCCGAAACGGGGGAAGGGGTTGGTCCATGCTGGACATCAAGTATCTCAGACAGAACATCGACTTCGTTGCCGGAAAATTGAGCGAGCGGGGTCAGGAGATCAATCTGGAACGGTTCATCGCCCTCGACGAGAAGCGCCGGGATATCATCCGGGAGGTCGAGGCGTTGCGCAACGAACGCAACAACGTCTCGAAGATGATCGGCGAGAGGAAGAAGAACCGGCAGGATGCGACCGAGATCATCGCGCGAATGGGGGAGGTGTCGAACCGGATCAAGGAGCTCGACGAGACGCAAAAACAGGCGGACGAAGAGCTTCAGCAGATTCTGATGACCCTTCCCAATGTGCCGCATGAATCGGTCGTCCGCGGGAAGGGCGCCGAGGACAACCCGGTCATCCGGGTCTGGGGAGAAAAGCCGCAATTCTCCTTCGCGCCGCGACCGCACTGGGAGATCGGCGAGAGCCTGAACATCCTGGACTTTGCCCGCGGGGCGAAGATCACCGGGGCGCGATTCACCCTCTACCGGGGGATCGGGGCCGGGCTGGAGAGGGCGATTGTCAACTTCATGCTCGATTTGCACACCGGCGTTCACGGCTATACCGAGGTGCTGACGCCCTTCATGGTCAACCGGGAGAGCATGACCGGAACGGGCCAGCTCCCGAAGTTCGAGGAGGACCTCTTTCGGATCGACAAGGTGGATTACTTCCTCATTCCGACGGCGGAGGTCCCCGTCACGAACATCCACCGGGACGAGATTTTACGTGAAAAGGAGCTTCCGATAACCTACGTGGCCTACTCGCCCTGTTTCCGTGCGGAAGCGGGCTCCTATGGAAAGGATACGCGGGGTCTGATCCGCCAGCACCAGTTCAACAAGGTGGAACTGGTTAAATTCTCGAGGCCGGAGAACTCCTATGAAGAGCTGGAGAGGCTGACCGAAAACGCCGAAGAGGTGCTGAAGAGACTCAAAATCCCGTACCGGGTGGTCAGCCTCTGCACGG
>DIKL01000070.1 GCA_002424545.1 Syntrophaceae bacterium UBA5619 | reverse complement strand
CTCACTTTTCACGACCGAAAATGGCTCACTTTGAAAAGACCGTTGACACTCCTCGGCAAACGGTTAAAGCCAAAAACGATAAACTGTTATCTCAACAGCGTATGTCAGTTTTATCACTACCTCGCGGAAGATGAGGAAGTCCCGATCGTGAACCCGGTGAAGAAGCCGAATATTATGAAGCTCCCCAGGGGGCTTCCCAAGCATCTCAAAGAGGAGCAGATAGAAACCCTTTTCAAGAATCTGAAAGGGCCAAGGGATCGAGCCATGTTTATGATTATGCTCCGATGCGGATTACGGGTGGAAGAAGTTGCCCATCTTTCCCTCGGTAACATTGATCTTAAACGCAGAATCCTGTTTATCCAGGACGGCAAGGGCGCCAAGGATCGGATTGTCTATATCAGCAACGACGCCCTTCATGCCCTCCTGGAGTACCTCCGGGTGAGACCAACGAACAAAGTGAAAAAGGTCTTTCTGGTAGAGAAAGGGCCTCTTACCGGACAGCCCATATCCATTCGCGGCATCCAGAAACGGATGGAATATTATGCCCGCAGAACAAACCTGAAAATCTCCTGTCACCATCTTCGCCATACGATGGCCACACAGATGTTGAATGCCGACACCGATCTCTCTACGATCCAGGATCTTCTGGGGCACAACTCCATCAGAACCACGCAACGTTACTGCCGGATATCGAACCCGAAAGTACGAAGGGATTACTTCAAGGCCATGGAGGTCATCATGCAACGAACAGCCGGCGCCATCTTTGCCGATGTAAACGAGACACTTCCGCCCTTGTAAAAGAAAAATGTGGATGAAAGGAGACACAGCATATGGAAAAGAGTGTTTATAATCCTCAAAAAGGCAGGATCGAAACGGTTGAAGTAGAGTTCACGAATGACAATACGACCTGGTTCAGTAACTACAGGAATGCCTGCGACATATCCATGATAACGGATTTTGACGGGGATATCCTGATCAGCGAATTCGGTTTTAAGTTACCATTCAGGATCTATGGTATCTCGAGAGCTGATATCGGTTATGACCAGAAAAAAGCAGGGCAATTGAGGCACAGGCACAAATAGAACAAATAATCCTTGACGGGGCATGGAATTTATGAAAATGTAAATACAAGCTAATATATTAATATCAATAGCAAATATGGATTATGTTACGTATAGGTAGGTGCTATCATATTTAGCCAAATCAGCCTTCCCCTTGATATACATTTCGATGCTGACCAAGAGAAAGGCAGTCAAAAATCTCGCAGTATAACTCAGTTCATGACATCTCCCAAAACCTCACCGGAGCCTAACTGCCCTCTCATCACTGACGGAAGCGTGTTGCAAAGTTTTCTGTTTGGCATATAATCCAGGCGAAGACAATCCAGGGGCGGATTATGAAAAGATATTCCCTTTTACGACACATCCCGGGGAGGCGCGGACCATTCCCGGGCCAGGGATCACGGGATTTCCGCGGCAGAGAGAAAGCCGGCAACGGGGGTGAAAGATGAAGGTCAGCAGCGTCGGTGAGATGAGGGCGATGGATCGCCGGGCCATTGAAGAGTTCGGAATTTCGGAGGAGCTCCTCATGGAAAATGCAGGGCGGGCGGCTTATGAGGTTCTTTCCCGGGAATGGGGGGTCGCGGGGAGACGCTACGTCCTGTGTTGCGGGGCCGGGAACAACGGCGGCGATGGATTCGTTGCGGCGCGCCACATCCTTTCGGGAGGAGGGATCCCCCGGGTCTTCCTGTTCGGCGATCCCGATCGTTTCCGGGGGGCGGCAAAAACCAATTTTGCGATCCTCTCGAAGCTCCCGGTGGAGGTGAACAGGGTTTCCGATGCCGTCGCAATCCGCTCGGCGATTCTCCATGCGGACGGGATTATCGACGCGCTGTTCGGGACGGGTCTCGACCGCGACGTGGACGGTCTCTGCCGGAAAGCGATCGATCTGATCAATGCAAGCGGCCGTCCGGTACTCAGCCTGGATATTCCCTCCGGCGTCCACGGCGATACCGGCGAAATCCTCGGGGCGGCGGTCCGGGCGGACCATACGGTTGCCTTCGGCCTTCCCAAAATCGGCAATATGCTCTACCCGGGCTTCGGTCTCTGCGGCCGGCTCCATGTTTCGCACATCTCCTTCCCTCCCTCCCTGTACGACGACGAGGCAATCCCGGTCGAGACGAACGCATCTATCCCGCTGCCGCAGCGGGAGCCGACGGCCCATAAGGGTTCCGTGGGAGATGTCCTGTTCATTGCCGGCGCCGCCGGTTATTTCGGCGCCCCCTATTTCTCCGCCATGTCGTTGCTGAAGGCGGGCGGGGGGTATGCCCGCCTCGCCGCTCCCTGGTCGATGACCCCCTTCCTCGCGACGCGCGGGAGCGAGATCGTCTTCGTTCCGCAGGCGGAAACCACGGAAGGAAGTCTCTCTTTGAAGAACAAGGATACGCTCCTTGCATGCGCCCGGCGGGCGGATATGGTCGTCATCGGTCCCGGTCTCTCCCTGGCGGAAGAGACGCAGGAACTCGTCCGGGAACTGGCCGCCGGGATCGAGAGGCCGCTTCTAGTGGACGGCGATGGAATCACCGCGTTGGCGGATCGACCGGAGATCCTCCAGGGGCGCTGCGCGCCGACGATTCTGACCCCCCATCCGGGGGAGATGTCCCGCCTCACCGATCAGTCCGTCTCCGAAATCGAAAACGGGCGGATTCCAATCCTCCGGGGCGCCTGCGCCGACCTGAAGGCCTGGATCGTGCTGAAGGGCGCCCATTCGCTGATCGGGACGCCGGATGGACGGGTTTTCATCAATCTGAGCGGTAATCCGGGGATGGCGACGGCGGGGGCCGGAGATGTGCTGACCGGGACGATTGCCGCGATGTCGGGCCTCGGCCTCCCGTTGGAGGCGGCGGTGCGCAAAGGGGTCTTCCTTCACGGCTTTGCCGGGGATCTGGCGGCCGCCGACAAGGGGGAGGACGGGATCACGGCCCAGGACATCCTCAACTACCTCCCCTATGCGCTGAAACAGGATCGGGAAGGCCTCGACGAGCAGATTGCCGGCCGGTATGACGTTCCGCTGATCGCCTGAATTCGGGACTTGGCGATCCCGTTCAGGGCGATCGAACGTTCACGAAAAGGGCAGGGACCTTTGCGCCCCTGCCCTTTTGATTTGGTTCTATCCCTGTTTTTCCGATACGTACGGATAACGCCGTGATGTATTGATGAATTATGACCTCATTCTCCTGCGCCCGCAAGTTGAAAAGCGCGATGGGTCAGATCCGCCGGCAGTAGTTCTCGTCTCATCTGTTCCGTCAGCGCGCCGACGCCCAGGTACTGGCCGGAGGCAACCACCACGGGTTCCAGGATGCCATTGCCGCAAACCGCCGCCGCGCCGCCGGAGGCCCAGAACAGCAGCCGCGATGCGTTATGGCCCCGGATCTTCTCTCCCCGCCCGAAAACCAAAAGAGGTTCCCCGGCCCGAATATCCCGATAGAAGGTGTAACTCGCTTTCACCGTCACGCCGCCGCTCGCGGCGAGCAGAAACCCGCCCCAGCCGATGATCTCATCGAGAAGGGCCAGCAATGGCAAGGGGTGCAGGCGTCCGCGCCGCTGAAACCGGTAGAAGGCCTCTCCGCTGTTGCCGGCGCATCCGACCGGGGAGACCACGATTTTTTGCCGGTCCGGCGTGTCCAGAACGTAGAATCGCCGTTCGAGGCCGGGTTCCCGGCGCGCGAACCCGCAGACAAAGCAATTCCGGTAGGAAGGCAGCGGGAGCATCCGGTTTTCGATATCGCCGGCATGGGCGGGCAGATAGGACTGGAAGGTTTCCCGTTGCGATGGATCATCGTGCGCAAAGCGAAACGTCGCCGACAGGTAGGGAGCCGCTTTGGGGTCCTTGACCATGACGCCTCTCGCCCCGCCTTCCGTTGCGGTCAGCTCGATCTGAAGCTTGTCGCCCAGACGGGCGCTCGCGCCGCCCATGCGATAATCGATCGAGAAAGGGTACGGGCCGAACGGGCCGTCGGCTTCCCCCATCAGGGCAAAGGCGAGGTCGGCCATGGCGCCCATCGCGACGCCCCCGTGCGGAATCCCGACCCACCCCTGGGTTTTGTCGTCCATCCGCAGCGTCGAACGAAGGGCCTGTCCATCCTTCAGGATGCCGGAAGTTCCGAACAGAAAAGCCCTTACAAAATCATCCGGGTTGCCCACCGAGGGTCCTTTCTCCGGCTCAGAGGCATGCAAAATCACGGTCCGCTCCCATGCTCCCGTTTCCAATTTCAGGCTTCCGGCCGGCGCCTTGCCGCCGTCTTTCCGTGTCTGTTCCGGATCTACCTGGGCAGGCCGCGAAGCCCTTTCGCGATCTTGTCCTGTCCGACCAGGATACTTTTCCCCGTCGGACCGATGATGACGCAGGTGGGTGTCGCGTTGATCTTGTCTTCTTTCAGGTAGTTGGCGAATGTCTTGAAGAGCGGCGCCGTGTTGAACGGCCGGATATCCAGCCCCTTGGCTTTCAGAAAAGCCTCCAGCGCCTCCTTCCCCTTGATTTTCTGGCCCGCGGCCTCGAAGAGGGCGCCACGGGCCGCGACCGCCTGCCGGAAATCTTTCCTTGCGTTCAGCGCCGCGAGGAAATAATCGGCGTAGAGGACCGTTTCCGGGTGGACCGGCGTGTCGATAAAGAGAACCCGGACGCGGCTCTTGTCGATGAGTTCGGTAACGAGGGAGATAACCTCCGCCTCCTCGGCCGCGCAGGGTGCGCAGAAGTAATCCGTATACAGGCGCACCTCCACGGGGCCCGTGCCGAAGGCGGACAGGACCGGCTCGGCGGCATAGACGGGCGTTGCGGAACCGGAGAAAAACAGAAGAAAGAAGAGAAGTCCCGCGGCGGCGGCCAGCGCGGCCAACGCCTTCCGGGTCCGCTCGAAATTCACGGCAAACGCCAGCAGGATCGTTGCGCCGAAGGCGAGGCAATAGGGGCAGAAGATGCCGGTATGGATCTGGTAGCCGACCAGGAAGATCTCTCCGCCCGCGCCGAAGGCCAGGAGCAGGAGAGAGAGAACGGGTTTTCTGAACCAAGCGAGAAGCAGAACAACGGCCATGTAGAAGATGCCCAGGTATTTGAGGTCGATCCCCAGGATATCGCCCTTCAAATAACTGCAGGCGCCCAGGCAGAGGGCATAGGCGACCGTGACGGCAATGCCGATCAGCGCCAGCAGGATGGTCAGAAAACGCCTCTTCCGGGACAGAAGCTTTTTCATGAAATTCGAAGTCCTCCCTCAGGATTGAAAACGACGGTTTCTTACCCTTTTCACCCCGTCAGGGTCAAGGATTTTCAGATCCGTCCTCCGCGGGCCGGTCTTCAGTGCCGGAAACGCCCGTTTTCATAGATGACGACCCTTTTCCCGGTGGTGAGATGCGCGGTGACCGTTTTGTCCTCCGTGTTCACCAGGTCCCAGTGGAGGGAAGACTCGTTGAAGCCCAGCCTTTTTTTCAGCGCGCCGTTCAGGGCGGCGGGATCGCCGGCGAAGGTGTCGGCGTACGAGGCCCCGACGGCGATGTGGCAGCTTCCATGCTCCCCGCCGAAATTTTCATCGAACAGGGTGTCGGCCATGAACCGGTCGATCCGCGAGAAGCGCCGGTCGGTCAGCGCAAACTCGCCGATCCGTTTCGCCCCCCGATCCATCCCGAGTTGTTGGACGGTGAACGCCTCGCCGGTTTCGGCGTGGATCCGGACGGCATTCCCCCGTTCAAAGGTCAATCTTACCCCCTCGACATAATTGCCGCTCCGGTAGGAGGGGAGGTTCGCGTAATAGGTCCCCTCGCTGCCGCGCCAGTCCGGGGAGACGAACAGTTCGAAACTCGGAATGTTGTGGCCGGAGATTCCCGCCCATTTCCGCTGCATCCCCGGCGTGATTCGAAGGTCGCACCGGGCGGATTCGATATGGAAAAAGGATGCATCCAGGCTTTCCAGCCATCGCTTGAGGGTATGGGCGTCCCGTCTGATCTCCTCCCATTTCCCGGCCGGGTTCTCCCGATCCAGATAACAGGCCCGAATGATCTGTTCCGAGTAGAGTTCCTGCGTCGTCCGGGCCTGCCGGGCGAGTTCCGCCGTCGGCAGCGTGCAGAGGGTCCAGCCGTAGAATCCCTCCCGCTCCCGCCGCTCCAGGATGTCGCGGAGCGGCTTGCGGGCGACCAGCGCCTTGCCGATCCGGGCCGGGTCAATCTCCCGGAGGTGGGTCAGGGAATCAGGGGCATGGAGGTAGATCCGGCCGTGGAGGTTTCCACAGAGTTCTTTTTCGCCCGGGGGCTGGAAAACGAGCTGGCGTACACCGGACCTTCCGAAGAAGGAACGTTCCATGCCGGCCGTGAGCCCCATCCGTTGCAGCGGGTTCATGCCGGCGGCGATGATCCGGTCATAGAGAATCTCGGCCAGCCGCAAAGCGGCTTGGTCGTACTGGACGAGGATCACGTTTCCTTTCCGGAAACGTCCGCGCCTGGCCGTATGAAGGCCCCAGAGCAGCACTTCGGCGTATCGCTCCAGATCGGTTTCGTTCAGCATGGCCGTTGTCCCGGTCATTTCTTGCCGCTCAGGATCTTTTCCATCCGCGGGATGTCCGCCCCGAAAACAACCTGGCCGTCGATCAGGAAGAGGGGTGTTCCCGTGACCCCGACACGGTCGCCGATCTCCCGGTGGGCCTTGAGCAGGTCCTCCACCGCGGCCGTCTTGCAGGGGGTAAATTTCATATCGTCCAACTTTCCGGCCATCGCCTCTTCATAGACTTTGGCGCGGTTCTCGGAGCAGAAGATGTGCCGGACCTTCGCCTCGGCATTGGGGTGCATGGCCAGCGGAAAGAAAAAGATATGCCGGGTCACCTCTTTTCTTCCGGAGAGATAGGCCGACGCCTTTCGGCAGTACGTGCAGTCCGGGTCGGTGATTTCGATCACCTGATGGGGACCGTCGCCGATCCGGACGGCCTTTTCCAGGGGGACCCGTTTCAATCCCTGTCCCAGAATTTCCAGTTCGCGCTCTTCCGTCAAGTTCTTCCCCTCCCGGTTTATCATCGGTCCGTAGAGAAGGTGTTCGGAACCCGGGGCGTAGTAGATAACCCGGCTTCCCGAGACCACCTCGTAGAGGCCCGGGACGGCGGCGGGACGGATGGCGTCCGCACGGACTTTGGGGAAGCTCTTCCGGAAGGATTCTTCCGGCGAGGCCGCCATTACGAGTTCGGCGGCGGAAAGGATGGATAGAACCACGAAAATCGTTGCGACGCATTTCAGGAATTTCATAATCACTTTCCGAGGATGTATTTTTTATCTCTATGCGCATAGGCCCATGCAAAATTCAACGAAAATCTGCCGAATTCCCCGGCCTCGGGAATGATCCTGCTCCGTTCCGGACATTTACCCGATTTCCGGTGAAAATGGATCTGATTTTGACATCGCATCAAAAATATGCCATGAACCGACGACGTTGTTTCATCGTCCTGTTTGCCGCCGATTCAAAATGGCCGACGGCGGAACGGGTATCTTGGAAGTTGCCGTTTCAACCGTGTTGGGAAGGGTCTGAAGGGGGGGAAAATGGAGATTACCGTAAAAAAGGAAGGAAGCGCCTCTGTGGTTTCCGTGAAGGGCCGGATCGACGCGCTGACGGCGGGCGAGTTCGAGAAGGGTCTGGCCGCGTTGATGGCAGGCGGGAATTATAAGCTGGTTGTTGATTTCAAGGGCCTCGAGTATATCAGCAGCGCCGGGCTGAGGAGCATCCTGTCCACGGCGAAGCAACTCAAGGCGAAGGGGGGGGAGATGATCTTCGCCGGGCTACAGGGTCCGGTCAAGGACGTTTTCAAGATCTCCGGATTCGGTTCGATATTCAAGATTTTCGATACGGAGGAAGAAGCCCTCCGTCAGCCCTGAATGAAACAAATTCCCGCGCATATCCGGGTTCCCGCCTCCATGGGGTCTCTGCAAACTTCGCTGGCGTTCGTGCGGTCCTGCCTGGCGTCGCAGGGCATCGGAGAGGCGAGGCTCCGCGAGGTCGAGCTGGCGATGGAGGAGATCCTCGTAAACATCTTCCGCTATGCCTATGCGGGCCGGGACGGTGAAGTGGAGGTTGCCTGCCGGCTCGAGGACGGCGGCCGGGTGCTGGTTGAAGTCGCCGATCGAGGGACCCCGTTCGATCCCCTTTCCCATCAGGATCCCGATCTGCGGGCCGGGATTGAAGAGAGAAAAATCGGCGGATTGGGGGTATTCTTCGTGAAACAGCTGGTTCCCGCCGTCCGTTACCGGCGGGAAGGCGAAAGAAATATCCTCACCCTGCCGATTGATGCCGATCCGATGCTTTGATGAAGGATTACAGCCGTCTTTCGATGATATAGTCCGCGATCGTCAGCAACGCGGCTTTGGCCTCCGAGTCGGGAAACGGGGCCAGAACCCCCCGCGCCTCTTCGATGCAGTTCTTGGCCTTGCCCAGCGCGTAGGGGATGCCGTCGTAGCGGTGGATGAGGGCCATGATCGCATCCTTTG
The DNA here is from genome assembly GCA_002424545.1 of Syntrophaceae bacterium UBA5619. GTDB lineage: Bacteria > Desulfobacterota > Syntrophia > Syntrophales > UBA5619 > UBA5619. The sequence goes on along the minus strand of DIKL01000070.1, from coordinate 25,161 downwards.
CTTCCGCATTCTTGGTTTCGATTCCCGTCCGGATAAAGGCCCTCTCCTCCGGGTTGCACTTCCGCATGGTCCGGATGAGCGGAAGCGTCAGTTTCCCCTCGCTCAGGTCCTGTCCGATTGCCTTGCCGAACTCCTCCTCCCGGGCCACATAGTCGAGGGTGTCGTCCGTGATCTGGAAGGCGGTGCCGAGCCTCATTCCGAAGCGGGTCAGCGCCTCGATCTGGCTCTCCGTGGCGTTTCCGAGGATGCCGCCGATCGCGCAGGCCGCCGAAATCAGGATCGACGTCTTCTTCTCCACGATGAGAAGGTACTCCTTTTCGGTGAGATTCGTGTCGCCGGCCTTCATCAGTTGAAAGACCTCGCCCTCGGACATGGTATTCGTCGTCGTGGAGATCAACTTGAGGATGGCCGGGGTTCCATCGTCGGTCATCAGTTTGAAGGATTTGGAATAGAGGAAGTCTCCAACCAGGACGCTGGCCGCGTTTCCCCAGACGTGATTTGCCGAGACCTTGCCCCGGCGGGTTTCCGCCTCGTCGATCACGTCGTCGTGGAGGAGGCTCGCCGTGTGGATGAACTCGATGATTGCCGACAGAGGATAGCGGCGCTCGCCCCGATAGCCGCAGAGGTCCGCGGAGGCCAGCAGCAGCAGGGGCCGGAAACGTTTGCCGCCGCTGCCGATCAGGTGGTTGATGATCTCCGGAATGAGGCGGACCTCCGAACGGAGGTACATCTCCATGTGTTCCTCGACCCGCTTAAGGTCGTTTCCATAGTACTGAAATACGTCCTGTATCTGCATGGCGCCCCCCGTTTCCAGAAAGCCGGGTCCGTGGAAAAAATCATGTCGGTCCGGTGCTTCCCACGCATGCATCTATAATGGATGGCCGGGCAAATGTCAAATGAGCGATCCGGTTCCGACAGGGCCCGCGGATTTCATCCGCGGCGTTCCCGGGACGCCGGGACGGGTGCGGATTTACATTTGACGAAGCATCCCGATCGTACTATATTCGCCGCGAAAAAAGGGCCCCTTTGCCTGGCTTGGGTGACGGCAAAGGGGGATTTTTTGTTTGGGGAATTTCCCCGCCTCCATGAGGTTGAGAGATGTCGTGGGTTTATCTGGCGGTTGCGGGTGTTTTCGAAACGGTCTGGGCCGTTGCCCTGAAACAGGCCGAGGGATTCTCCCGGCTCTTGCCCTCCGGAATCACCGTGGTGGCGATGGCGCTGAGCCTCTATTTCCTCTCGCTGGCCCTCAAAACGCTCCCCCTGGGAACCGCCTATGCGGTCTGGACCGGCATCGGAGCCGTGGGGGCGGCGGTCTTGGGGATGTTCCTCTTCGGGGAGTCGCATGCCCCGATGCGGATCGCGAGCATCCTGCTCATCGTTGCGGGGATTGCCGGTCTGCGCCTGACGGTTTCTTGATGGATCCATGAAAGACCGGCGATCCTGCGGTGGGGTATCCGGAAGATTCGGAATGTTCGTTGCGTTGCGTGTTCATGCCGGAGAACGGACGGAAGGGGGGGGTATCATGAGCGAGAAGGTCGATGCGGCATTGGCCTGTTTCCGGGAGGGGTTCAATTGTTCGCAGGCCGTTCTTTCCACTTGGAGCGGGGAGTTCGGTCTCGAAAGGGAGACGGCGTTGCGGGTTGCCTCTTCGCTGGGAGCAGGGATGGGAGGCCTCGGGGAGGTCTGCGGGGCCGTGACGGGCGCGCTGATCGTGATCGGTTTGAAACACGGCCGTACGGAAGCGAAGGACAAGGAGACGAAGGAGAAAAATTATGCCCTTGTCCGCGATTTCACCGGCCGCTTTCGGTCGCGCAACGGTTCCCTGATCTGCCGGGAACTCCTTGGCTGCGATCTGTCCACGGCGGAGGGAATGGAAACGGCCAGAAGCAGGGGGCTCTTCACTGAGCGCTGCCCCCGCTTTGTCCGCGATGCCGCGGAGATCCTGGAGGAGATCCTGTGACGGACCATGGAACCGGGAGAGGGGGCTTGGTCCGGAAGCCCGAAGGGATCGGAATTTGTCCTGGGAACGGGGAGTTCGAGGTGTTGAATTGAGCGGCATCGCCTTGGCCATCGTCCTCGCCTCCGCCTTTCTGCATGCGGGCTGGAACTTTCTCCTCAAAAAAAGCGACCGGAAGATCGTCTTCATCTGGTGGTTCGAACTGGTGGGCGCCGTCATCTTCATTCCCATGCTGCTGTACTTCCTGCCGGATGTTTCCATACCGCTGAAAGGATGGTTCTGCATCATCGCCAGCGCCGTCATCCACGCGGCCTATTTCATCTGCATGGGGTCCGCCTACCAGCGTGGCGATCTTTCGCTGGTCTATCCGCTGGCCCGGGGATCGGGCCCCCTGTTCGTCCCGCTCCTGGCCGTGCTCCTCCTGGGGGAAGAGGTCGCCCTGCTCGGCGGGATCGGAATATTCTTCATCGTCTGCGGCATCCACTGCATCCATCTGCGCTCCTTCTCCGGCGCCGCCTTTTGGGAGCCTTTTGCCGCCCTGAAGGGTGGAGCTTCCCTATGGGCTTTCTTCACGGGGCTGGCCATCGCCGCCTATACCCTGGTGGACAAGGTCGGCGTGGGGCAGGTCTCCCCGCCTGTCTACATCTACATCATGATGCTGATCACCTGGGTGCTCCTCACCCCGTGGGTGCTGATCCGCGAGAAGGGTGAGCTGATGTCGGAATGGCGGCGCCACAAGGGCTCCATCATGGCCGTCGGATTCCTCAGCGGATTTACTTATCTGATGATCCTCTTCGCCCTGACGATCAGCAAGGTCAGTTACGTGGCGGCGGTCCGGGAGGTTAGCATCGTCCTGTCGGCCTATTGCGGCATCGCTTATCTCGGAGAAAAACATGGGCGGCAGAAACTGGTGGGCGCCGTGCTGATCTGCCTGGGGGTGATCGCGATCGGCCTGAGCCGGTAGGAGCGTGATTTTGGCTAGGAGCACAACCGGGAAGCCCTGCCTTGTGGCCGGGAGAATCGCTATTTCGAAAGGGTCCGCTGCAGCTTCTTCAGGGTGGATGTGAACATCCGCACCATGTCGGAGCTTCTGCGGTCTTTCAAAAAGACCAGATCGTAATCCACGTAAAGCTCCTCCTCGATTTCGGCCATGTGATACAGCCCCTCCTGGACATCCCGCTGGATGGTGAACAGGTGAAAGAACGCCCCGCCCATCCCCAATTGCACCATGTGACCGATCGCCGGCGGATTTTCGCAGGTGATGCTGTTGGTGATGGTCAGATTCCGTGCGGCGAACTGGCGGATGATGTAATCTCGCGTCGCCGATCCCTCTTCGGGCAGAATGATCGGGTAGTCCGCCAATTGGTGAAGGCTGACCCGCTGGCCCATATCCTCTTTCGAAATGAAGCACAATTTCGACTTCAGGATGGGGATGAAGACGATATTGTCCGGGTAGGGCAACCTTCCGATGACGGCCAAGTGGTATTCGTAATCCACGACTTTGTCGAGGCCCTCCTGGGACAAACCGGTGTAGATCTGGACCTTCACGTCGCTGTGTTTCTCGTGCATGGCGAGCAGAACATCCGGCAGAACATGATTAGAGATGTACGGCGTGGAACCGATGATCATGTTGGAAGTTTCGAAATTTTCCAGTTCCTTTTTCAGCTCGTGGATGAGAAAAAAGATCTTTTCCGCATGACCGAAAACGATGCTCCCCTCTTTGGTCAACTCGAATGTTTTCTTGTTTCGTTTGATCAGCGGGACGGCGAATCGCTTCTCCAGCAACTTTACCTGCATGCTGAGGGTCGGCTGAGAAACGTTCAACTGTTTCGCGGCACGCGTGAAACTCTTTGCCTTGGCCACCTCGAAAAAGGCCTTTAGATGGTTCACATTCATGCGGTCTGTACTCCAGAATTCTAAATGAAAATAAATTCTTGAATCCGTCCGACCTTTGGCTTCCCGGGAACATCTTAGAATGAGATGAAGGAACTTCAGGGGGCAATCCCGCACGGCTGTTCAGGAGGTCTGTCCTGAGAAATCAACCCTTCATACTTTGACGGGGGTGGATTGTCAACCAAATATGATGCACCACCGGGTATGACAGGACGCGGAGAGGGTCGTGATGTGGCCGGCATCGGCAGCCGTTTCTGTTCCGGATGGATTCGTGTTGGACCGACGGTCATAAAAAAGCCTCTTGAACGCTTTTATGCGTAAAGAGGCTTTTTTATGAGGGAACGATCTGTCGACCGGTGACCGGCCGCAACATCTCTGGCCGTGGGAAAAGGCCTGTCCCCGGGGTCAGGGTTTTACAGCCACGCGAATCGCCCTTCCGGATTCGGCGATCTTCAATCCGGCATTGATATCATCCAGCGACACCCTTTCCCCGACGATTTCGTCGAAGGGAAAACGGTTCCGCGTCAGCTGCAGGAAATCGACCGCCTTCTGCAGATGGACCGTATCGTAGTTGTGGACGCCCCGGATGGTGAGGCATTTGAAGACGATGTCCGAAGCGTCGCAGTTGAAATTGGCGCCGGCGAAGGCATTGCCGATTTCAACGAAACGGCCGCCCGTACGCAGACACTTGAGGCCCAGCGGCAGGAGGGCCGGAAAGCCGGCCGACTCCATGACGGCATCGACGCCGAATCCGCCCGTCAGCTCCCTGACCGTGTCGATCACTTCGTTGTCGGTGAGTTCCTTCGAATTGATCGTATCGGTGGCGCCGAAATTCTTCACGAAATCGAGCCTGTGTTCCATGATGTCGGTCACGATGATCCGGCGGCACCCATAGTGGGCTGCCAGGGCCGCCGCGTAGACGCCGAGCGCCCCGGCGCCCTGGATGAGAACGTTTTCGAAGGGCCGGAGTTCGATCGCGTCCCAGCCGGCCACCACCGTCGACAAGGCGCAGTTCGCCGGGGCGACCTGTTCGTCGGTCAGTTCCGCGGGAACACGGATGACGCAGGTTCCCGGGGTGATGTAGCAGTATTCCGCAAATCCCCCCACGAAATGGGGCCAGTCGGCGCAACTATCGTGGCCGTACTTCTTCAGGTGGCTGCACTTCATCATCAGCCCCTTTTCGCGGCAGTAGTAACATTTCCCGCAGTTGTCCATGATGGTCCAGGTGATGCGGTCACCCACCCGCAGGGGATTGTTTCCCGAATCCATGGTGACGCCGGATCCGAGTTCCACAATGTTGCCGACGATCTCATGACCCAGAATGATCGGCAGCGGCGATTTTCTGCGGCCCGTCCACGTGTGGAGGTCCGAGCCGCAGATCGTACAGCAGGTGATCCGGACCAGAATGCAGCCGGAACCCACGTCCGGGAGAGGATACTCCCGGATTTCCAGCTCTGTTTTGGCCGCCGTCATGACGGCGGCCCTTCCTGTCTTGCTCATCTGGACACCTCCATCCTATCCGAATAGAAACTTGGGCAGCCACAGGGTAATCTGCGGGAAATTGTAGATGAAGAACACGCCCAATCCCTGCAATGCCATGAAAGGCATCATCCCCAGATAGATGTCCTTCAGCTCCCATTCCGGCATGATCGCCTTGAGGTAGTAGGCCGAGAGGGCGACCGGCGGTGAGAGCCAGCAGGTCTGCAAAGTAACGGCCAGAACGATGGCAAACCAGATCATATCCACTTTAAGCCCGTTGAGAACCGGAAGGAAGATCGGGACAATAACCACCACAATCGGGACCCATTCCAGGGGCCACCCCAGGATGAAGCAGACGATCAGGATCCCGACGATAAAGACCCAGGGCGGCATGTTCCAGGACAGCAACGTATCGGCAATGAATTTGGGCGTTCCCATGGAGGAGAAGACCGCCCCCATGAAGGTGGAGGCCGCCAGGAGGATCATCACCATGCTTGTGGTTTCGGCGGTTCGATAGGCCGATTCCTTGATGAGTTTGAAGGTGAGGCGTTTGTTGGCCGCCGTGACCACCACCGCGCCCAGGCAGCCGAGGGCCGCCCCTTCCGTGGGCGTGGCCAAGCCGGTGAGAATGGTGCCCAGGGTGACGAGGATCAGAACAGCCGGCGGCACCAGACCAACGAAGAATTCACGGATGATGAAGCTCTTGGTAACATCGAGGTCCTCATCGGAGAGGGGCGGACCCAGCTCGGGTTTGATCATCACCCGTACCATCGTGTAAAAAATATACAATCCGGCGAGCATCATGCCCGGGATGATGGCGGCTGCGTAAAGCCGCGCGACGGAAACCTGGAACACCGGTCCCATGACCACGAGCATGACACTCGGGGGGATCAGAATTCCCAGCGTCCCGCCGGCGCAGATCGTTCCGGCGGACAGCCCCTGATCGTACCCCGCCTTTTTCATGACCGGGGCGGCCATCAAACCGATGATGGTGACCGATGCGCCGACGATGCCCGTGGCCGCGGCGAACAGTGTCGCCGAGAAGATGGTTCCCAGGTAGAGGGAGCCCCTGAGTCGGCCGGAGATGAGCTGCACCGCATGGAACAGCCGTTCCATGAGTCCGGCGCTCTCCAGGATGCAGCCCATGAACGTGAAAAGGGCCACCGCGGCGAGGACGGTGTCCATCATGGTTCCGAAAAAGGAGAAGGTCATCAGGTGAAACACCTTGGGCCCCAATCCGATATAACCGAAGATCGCGCCGAGGGTGATCAGCGTGAAGGATATGGGGAACCCCACGCATATAAAGAAGAAGAGGCCTACCAGGAGAATCAGGCCGTACGTTTCCAAAGTCATTTATTCCTCCCGCACAAGATCGTGCATTTCCATTGCTTAAGATCCAAGAGGCATGCCGTTCCAGGGGAATGTCCGGATCAGGTCAGCTCGCGAGCTTCCGGTTTATAACGGTGATCCACTCCCGTCTTTAATGTCTGGATGCATTTCAGCAGTTCCGAGATCCCCTGAAGAACAATCAGGAAGCCGCTCAAGGGGATCACCAATTTATACGGGTAGGCCGGCGGTCTCCAGGTCGTCATCAGTTCTTCCCTCAGCGCCCAGGATTCGGAGAAAAAGTCCCAGCTCAGCCAGACGAACAGAACCATCCCGGGGAGGAAGAGAAAGAGATAGCAAATCACATCCACCCAGCATTGCGTCTTCATGGACCAGTTCCCATAGAAGAAATCAGTCCGGATGTGCTTTCCCAGATAGAGGGTCATGGCACCGGCGATGAAAAAATGGGTGCCATAGAAAATGGTGGCCATGTCCACCGCCCAGAGCGTGGGCTTGTAGGCATAGCGGATGAACACCTCCCAGACCAGCACGCCCGCCATCGGGATGATCAGCCAGGATATGGCTTTTCCCGACAAAACGCTGATCTTGTCGATGACCTTTGTTATCCGATCAATGTTGTTCATATTGAGATACTCCAATTATTCAGGACGGTTCATCCGGAGCCGTCCCTTTGGGGGTTGTATCCGCCCGTGAGCGCATTGTCCGCGGCCCGGCCGCGGAGATCTTCAAAGGACCGTTTGTCGAACTTCCGGTTGATACAACCGTCTTTAAAACTGTCCGGCCGGCCGATCCATCCCCGGAGGTCCGGAGGACCGGCCAGCCAAGACAAGTTATGGGTAATCATCAGGGCCGTCATCCGACGTGCCCATCAGGTTGCATGGTGTTTATTTCACCTCCGCCGCCCCGGAGATCAACTGCATCAGCTTGTTGGTCTCTTTGGTGAAGGGGACCACCAGCTTGGCATAACTGCGCTGTGAATCGAGCACCTTCTTGAAGAAGGGATCCTTCTCCTCGAATTTGGCGAGCACCTTCTTTGAAGATTTGATGAAGGCCTCCGAGTAGCCCTTGGGGGCGTCGAAGACCTTGACGCCCTTTTCCTTGACCAGGATATTGAGGGCTTTGGCGTTTTCCTCCACGAAGTACATCATGCCGTCGAGGATCGACTGCGTGCATGCGGTTGCGACGATCGCCTGGAGATCCGGGGAGAGTGCGCGCCAGGCCTGGCCGTTGATCATGATGTCCATGATGCCGATGGCCTGGTGGAGCCCCTGGAGGGAGTAGAATTTGGCTACGTCGTAGAGCCCGATCTTAAGGTCGCTGGCCGTGTTGATCCACTCGCCGCCGTCGATGACGCCCCTCTCCAACGCCGGGATGAGCTCCTGGCCGGCCACGTTCACCGGGATGCCGCCCATGTCCTTCAAAACATCCGACGACAGGCCGGAGGACATGCGGTACCTCATTTTCAGGTAATCATTGAGCGTCTTGGGCTGCTTCTTGGACCACCCGAAAGCCTCGGGGCCGTCCGGCGCGATCAGGAAGGGCATGACGTCGGCCTTGAGGATCTTCGTGTAATATTCCACGTAGAGCTCCCGTCCGCCCCCGTTCATGTACCAGGAAAGGTGGTTCATCAGGTCCAGACCGCTGCCGGCGCCGCCGAGCGGGGAGCTGAAGAGACTGCCGCTGGGGTTTTTGCCCATTGAATAGTGGGTCCACCACTGGCCGCACTCGATGATGCCCTTGTTGACGCCATCGAGGATTTCAAAGGGGTTCACGATCGCGCCGCTCGCGAGGACCTCAATCTTTAGCCTTCCGGCCGACATCTTGTCGATGTTGGAGGCCAATTTGTTCAACAACTCAATTTGCGGTGCCCCGGCGGGGTTTGCGCTCTGGAGCTTCCACTTGATCGGTCCTGAAGGCGCCAGCGCCGCCGACGACAGGTCCGCCAGACCGAACACAACCAAAAATGCTGCGATAACCAAAAATCCGACTGCTTTCTTCATAGCTTCTCCTCCTCAACTTGGGAATTTAGAAAATCTCTCAACCTCTCAACCTTGACTCGACCCTGATGGCTGGGCAAGGCTGCTTTGGTGAAAAGTTCATCTGCGATCATGGCCGCTGCCAACAGCGGGTTTCACGGCACCATGTCGGATGATGTTTTGGCCCATCACCTCCTTTCCCCCCGGTACCGAGACGCGCAAAAAACGCACGCTAATCAAATGGTAACCAAGGTATCGTAACATCACCCTATTCAAAAAGAGTAGTCAAGTAGAAAATATTGATAGAGGCATTGTAAAAAACAATACCTGATCCCGAACAGGAGATTGCGCCCGCAAGTTCCGAGCGAATGAAGCTTTCCGTATCCGGGTCGGAACGGTCGATATAGGAATTTACAATACTATTATAATTATTATCAGTTTGACTTTCGGTTTGAACATTCTCTATGATGTCTGCCATGCGGTTTCCCTTCGGGAGGGACGGAAGGAGAAGGAAAAAAACGAATAATGATTGTTATCTAAAATATGATTATTATTATTTTGACTTATGATGGACGTCTCTTTTACGATCATGTCGAAATACCTCGGAACGTCGTGCATCACGTTCCGATGGATATGAGCGGGTGACGCAATTGGCTACCAGCGACAGAGGCTTTCTGGCTGGTGAGCTTTAGGATTTTGCCGGGAGGCCGTCTTGGGTGTCGTGGACGGAGCGATGGTTAAGGAACAGGGCGAAGTTAAAGGACGATATGGGAGGAATTAAGAATGGATAGACAACCGTTGTTAAAAAGGAAGACAGCCATTTCCTACAAGACGGAAGAGAAGACCGTCGTGAGGGGCTATAACGTGAGCGATCTGGCCGAGGCGGGCTACACGTTCTACGACATGCTCTTCATCCTCTTCCAGAACCGAATTCCGGCGGAAAATGAGGCGGATATGCTGCGGTATGAGACGGGGGAGTTTCTGGAGCACTCCATGTCACCGTCGGCGGCGTCGGCGATCGCGGTAATGGGCGGCCGGCCGAACCTTCCCGCGGCGATCTCGGCGGCGGTGATGACCTTCGGGTCGGCCCACGGTCCGGGGGCCGCGCACGGTTACATGATGCACAAGTACATCGAGCGTGCCCGCGTGGAGGGAAAGACCATCGAGGAGATGGGCAAGATCCTTGTGGACGAGTACATGGATGCGGGACTGGCCGTCATGGGGATGGGTCAGCCGCAGCATCTGGACGGGGACCCGCGGGCGGAACCAACGCACATCAAGCACGAGCAGCTCTGCAGCGGCGTTTATCTCGCCCTTCAGCGCTCCATCGAGAAGCACTTCAATGCCCGCCGGAAGAAGGAAGGGAAGGACTACGTATCGGTGAACATGATCGGCGCCGGCAACACGGCGCTGGCGGAGCTGGGGTTTTCCCCCAACGCGGCCTGGTGCATCGGCTGTGTCTGCCGCGGTTTCAGTTGCGCGGCCCATGCCACCTTCACCATGAAGAAGGGGCGCGCCTGGGCAGCCTCGCGGCGCGAACCCATGGTCCAGATGCTGGATCTTTCCATGATCAAATACACCGGGCCCGCCGATCGTGAAGTTCCGAGCCAGGCCGAGAGACAGGAATACGCCCGCAAGCAGAAAGAGGAAGGAGAATATAAAAAATGGATAATCTAGACGATCCGAGACTTAATTTCAATTACCGGACCCGTGAGCGGGGAACGGTTCCTTTCGACGACAAGCGTGCCCGCTTCCAGTGGGTGTCCGAGGTGGCCTACAAGAACGTCCACCGCATTGTGTCCCGCGGCTACGATACCACGGAGTTGGTGGAGCAGGGGTATGGTCTGACCGATGTTCTTTTCGTCGACTTTCAGGCGAGGATTCCCCTCGTTGAGGAAGACCGGATGCTCAACTACGTCATGGTCTGCATGTTGGAGGATGGCCTCTCCTCCCCGGCGAACATCGCCCGGATCGTGGCGAGCGGCAAGACCATCCTGACCCAGGCCGCCGGTTCGTCCATCCTCGCCTTCGGCCATGCCTACGGCGCTTACCAGGAAATCGGGAAGATGATGGACGGCATTCTGGCCCGTCAGAAAAAGGAAGGGAAACCGCTGGCGGAACTGGTCGAAGCGGTGGTCGGAACGAAACTGAACGACCCCGCGTTGGGTGTTTCCGGCCTGATGCTGAAGGATCCGATGGCGAAGCGGATGATCGCCCGTGCCGAGAAGCTGGGGGTGGCGGGCAAGTATGTTTCCCTGATGAAGGAGATCGTGAAGGCGGCGCAGAAGCTGAGCCAGTCGCCGGTGGACATCGATCTTCTGGGCGCCACGGGGGCGGTGATGTTCGACCTCGGCTTCACCCCGGAGGCCGCTTGGGGGATTCTGGCGGTGACCCGGGCCTTCGCCACGGGCGCCCACTACTGCGAGGAGATCGAACGGGAGGCGCCCGTTGGCCTCGGTCAGACGCTGACACCGAAGGAGTGGTACGACGGACCGGCGGACCGGCAGGTTCCGACGCTGGAAGAGAGAAAGAAGGTTGCCAAGGCGATGGAGGCGCAGACGCCCGAGGAGTGGAAGAAGATCTTCCTCGAGCGGCAGAAGATCAAGGGTTCCGGATGGGCGATCGTGGAAGAAATCGACGATCCCAAACGGAAGATCTGATGATTTCGGGATACCCTGCCCATCCAGATCTTCCGGCATGGGCAGGGTACGGATCAGCTCATTGCAACTGAAGTTTTTTCTTTTTAAATGTGAGGGGGTTCGTCATGGAAGACAATATTCAGGAAATGTACGAAAAGGCGCGGGCAGCGTTCAAAACGGTCGAGTACTGGCCGCAGGAGAAGGTCGACGAAATGGTGCTGGCCGTGGGTTGGGAGCTGCAGAAGGCGGAGACGGCGGATGAACTGGCGCGCCTGGCCGTGGAGAAGTCGGGCCTCGGCGTCTACGAAGACAAGGTGCACAAGATCGGCACGAAGGTTCGCGGGACGCTTTACGATCAGATCGGCATCAAGACGTGCGGTCTGGTGAGCGAGGACAAGGCGAAGGGGATCCGGACTTACGCCAAGCCGATCGGCGTGATCGCGAACGTGGTTCCCTGTACGAACCCCGAGTCGACGGTTTGCTGCATCGCGCTTTCGACGTTGAAGACGCGCAATGCGATCATCTGTTCGCCCCATCCCCGCACGGAGCTGGCGACGAACGCAACGGTGGACCACATCCGCAAGGCGCTCGCGAAGGTCGGCGCGCCGGTGGATCTGGTCCAGTGCATCCGGAAGACGAGCAACGAGAAGACCCAGGAGCTGATGGCGAACTGCGACTACGCGGTGGCGACCGGCGGCGCGGCGCTGGTGAAGGTCGTCTATGCCGCTGGGGTTCCCGCTCAAACCGTGGGTGCCGGGAACGTGATCTCGATCGTCGACGCGACGGTCGAGGATGATATTCCCGGGATCGCCTTTCGTCTGCGGAAATCCAAAACAGCCAACAACGCGGCCTCCTGTTCTTCGGAAAATGCCGTGGCGATCGAGGAGAAGATCTTCGGCAAGATGATCGCGGCCCTCAAGACCGAAGGGGGCTACCTGTGCAGCACCGAGGAGCGCGAAATCCTCCGGAAGACGATGTGGCCGGACGGTCATACGCTGAACCGGGAGATCGTCGCGAAATCGGCGACCTTCATCGCCGAATTGGCCGGACTGAAGGTTCCCAAGAACACGACGATGCTGATGGTTATGGGCGAGAAGATCGGCAAGGAGGACCGATTCTCCGGCGAGAAGCTATCCCCGGTGCTGACCGTCTGGAAGTGGACCGATTTCGACGAGATGCTGGACCGGATGGAGAAGATCCTGAAGTTCTCCGGCGAGGGCCACTCGGTCAACATCCAGACGCGCCTCGACGAGCGGATGCACAAGATCGGCCTCCGGGCGAACGTCGGCCGCGTCGTCTGCAACATGGGTCATACGGCGGCCAACAGCGGAGGCTGGACGAGCCACCTGGGCTTTACGGACACCTTGGGCTGCGGGACCTGGGCCGGGAACATCAGTTGTGAAAACATCAACTGGAAACAGTTCATCATGTACACGCGTGTGGCGGTGCCCGTTGCGGATTACGAGCCCACGGACGAGGAACTCTTCGGCACCTACTTCAAGAAATACGGCAAAGACTGATCCGCCTGTTGCGGATCAGCGGAAAATACGGTAGGGAGGGACGGCCGACGGAAATGCGCGGCCGTCCTTTTATTATGATGAGAGGCGCGCGGTTTTCGGGACCCGTTTTCAGACCGTGCTGAGGTTATCCAATGATCCGGGCGATATTCTGGGACAACGACGGCGTCCTCGTGGATACGGAGAAACTCTATTTTCAGGCGACGCGGGAACTGCTCCAAAGGGCCGGGGTCACGTTGACGGAAGCGCTCTTCCGGCGGATCTCTCTCCAGGAAGGGCGGAGCGCCTTCGATCTGGCCCTGGAAAAAGGTGTTTCACAGCGGCAGATCGACCGTCTGCACGAGGAGAGAAACCGGCGTTACACGGAACTGGTCGAAGAAGGCGTCCGCATTCTGGACGGTGTTGAGGAGACGCTGGCGAAACTCAGCGGAAGGGTGCTCCAGGCGATCGTTACGAGTTCCCGGCGTTCCCATTTTGATGCGATCCACGCCGGAACGGGGCTCCGTTCCCATTTTGATTTCATCCTGACCCGGGAGGATTATCTCCTCTCCAAGCCTGATCCGGAGCCCTATCGTCTGGCCGTGACGCGGAGCGGTTTCCGCCCTGAGGAATGCCTCGTTGTGGAGGATTCGGAACGAGGTTTACGGGCGGCTTTCGCAGCCGGCATCCGCTGCATCGTCGTTCCAAACGACCTGACGCGGGGCGGCGAGTTTGCGGGGGCCTGGCGGGTTTTGCCGTCCTGCCGGGAGATCCCCGGAGAGATTGAACGAATAAACGGAAAGTGAGAGTGAACGGATGATCCGGGCGATTGTGTTTGATTTCGGCCAGACGCTGGTTGATTCGGCGGACGGCTTCCGTGCCGCGGAAAAGGAAGCGCAGCGTAAGGCCGGCGAGGCCTTGGGACTGACCGGGGAAGAGAAGTTTCTGGAGGTGTATCGGGAGATCCGCTCCCGTTTCCACGCCCGTTCCGATTTTTCCCGGAAGAGAATTCTGGAAGAACTCTTCCGCCATTACGGCCGACGACCCGATTCTGCCCTGCTGGAACGTTGGGAAACCGAGTATTGGGACAGGATCAAGGCGATGACCCGCATCTTCCCCGAGTCGGAAACGGTGCTGACGGCCCTGAAGGATCGACATCGTCTGGCGCTGATCACCAATGCCCAGGGACAGACGGAGGAGGGGAACCACCGCCTTGGCAACTATCCGGGACTGATGAGATTCTTTGAGGTGATCGTCGTGGCCGGTGAAGGGGGCGTGCCCGCGAAGCCCGATCCGATACCTTTTCATCTCTGCCTTGCCCGGTTGGGGATCGAAGCCGACGATGCGGTCTATGTGGGGGACGACTGGCGGATCGACGTCTGCGGTTCGCAGGCCGTGGGGATGCACCCCGTCTGGCTCAAACACCGGACCCTGCGGCGCAACTGGCCGCAGGTGGAGACTGCGGCGCCGGTGGTCGACTCCCTGGAGGGTCTGCTCGACGTGGAACGATTGGTTTCCGGGAGGGATCAATGACGACCAGGGTGATCATCTGTCTGGACGGCTGTTCCCCGGACTACCTCGCAGACGGCGAGACGCCGAACCTCGATGCGATCGCCCGGGAGGGGTTCCACGGAATCGGCGAAGCCGTCGTCCCTACGGTGACCAATGTCAACAACACCTCCATCATCACGGCGAGCTTCCCCGAGACCCACGGGATTACGACCAACTACCTGCTCGATCCCGCGAGCGGTCAAGAGTGTTACATGGAATCGGCGGAGTATCTGCTGGCGTCGACCGCTTTTCGCCATCTTGCCGGGCGGGGCATGAAGAGCTGCCTGCTGACGGCCAAGGACAAGCTCAAGAGTCTGATCCGGGACGGCGCGACCATTGCGGAGTCGGCGGAGAGGCCGTCGACGCAGATTGTGGAAAGGATCGGCGCGGCGCCGGGGATCTACACGATCGAGGTGAACCACTGGCTTCTCAAGGCGGCGCTGGACATTCTCCGGCAGGAGAGTCCCGATTTCGTGTACGTTTCCACCACCGATTACGTGCACCACGCCTTTGCGCCGGGGTCGGAGGAGGCCCGGCGCCACATCCGGGGGATCGACCGCCTGATCGGCGACATCGTCGATGCGATTCCGGATCTCGAAATGGTGGTCACCGCCGACCACGGAATGAACGATAAATCGCGAGGGCTCAGTCCGGAGGCCATCCTGGCCGCCGAGGGGATCGCGGCACGGGCAATCCCGATCATCAAGGACCGCCACGTGGTCCATCACCGGAACCTGGGGGGGGCCGCCTACGTCTACCTGAACGATCCCGCGACGGAGCGGGAGGCCGCGGCCGTCTTGCGGGAAGAGAAGGGGATCGAGGCCGTGCTGCCCCGCGAAACCGCCGCCCGCCTCTACCGTCTCCATCCCGGACGGATCGGCCACCTTTTTCTGCTCGCCGACCGGGAAACGGTCTTCGGCGATCTGTCGGGGCCGCGCGAAGAGCTCAGCGTCCGTTCCCACGGTTCGCTTCACGAACGGGATATTCCCATCTACGCTATGGGAGCGGGGCCGCTGGCCGTCAAACCGCGGACCAACGCGGAGGTGGTCTCCTGGATCTTTACCGCCTGAGACCCTTTTCGGCCTCGTCCAGGCAGGCATCAATGATATCCAGCGCCCGGTCCAGCTCTTCCCGCGTGATCGTCAGCGCGGGCGTCAGCGTCAGGATGTTCCCCATCGTCAGTTTGAAACTCAGTCCCCGGCTGAGGGCGGCGTACATGACGGCCTCAGCCTCGTCGGTGGCCCGTTCGCCGGTCTTGCGGTCCTTCACCAGTTCGATGCCGAGGAAAAGTCCCAGCCCCCGCACATCGCCGATCAGCGGATGGTGTTCCATCATTTCCGCCATCCGTCCGAGGGCGTACTCTCCGAGTTTGCGGGCATGTTCCGCCAAGTGATTTTCTTCGATGAAGCGGATTGTCGCCAGCGCCGCGGCGCATGCCACCGGACTTTTCTCGTGGGTGTAGTGGCCCAATGCGCGGTTTCCGGCCACGTCGAGCCCCTCCCGGGCGATCAGCGCCGCCAGCGGGAAAATCCCCCCGCCCAGTCCCTTGCCGATGACCAGCATGTCGGGGACAACGGAGAAATTTTCGCAGGTGAACATCCGGCCCGTCCGGCCGAGGGCGTGCGGGATTTCGTCGAAGATCAGCAGCGCCCCGTGCCGGTCGCAGGCCGCGCGGATGATCCGCCAGTATTCCGGCTTCGGGATGTAGGGCGTGCTCCGGATCGGTTCGGCGATTACCGCGGCAATATCCCCCTCCTTCTCCAGGACGTACTCCACGTAACGGGCGCACATCATGTCGCAGCCGCCGCGGCCGCGACAATTGTAGATGCAATGGTACTCATCGGGAGGCGGGACGTGTTCCGTGCCGGGCAGGAGCGGTCCCATGTCCTGGCGGAAGATCGCCTCCCCGCCGATGGAGATCGCGTCCAGCGACGCCCCGTGAAAGGAATCCCACATCGAGATCGTCTTGTGGCGGCCGGTCACGATCCGGGCGAGTTTCAGGGCCATGCCGATCGCCTCGGCGCCGCCGGGGCAGAAGAGGACGCGGTTGAGATCGCCGGGGGCGATTTCGGCGAGCTTCTTCGCCAGCTCGACGGCGATCCGGTTGGTGTAGCGTCGGGTGCAGAAGGGGAGCTGATCGAGCTGTTCCTTGACGGCGGCAATGATGGCGGGGTTGGCGAAGCCGACCTGATGGACGTTGTTTCCGTGGAAATCCATGTAACGGCGTCCCTGGAGGTCTTCGATCCAGATCCCGTCGCAGGCACGAATTGCGTTCAGGCAGGGGGTCGAGAGCGACTGCTTGAGGAAATATTTCTCATCTTCCGCGAGCAGCTCGCGCGTCTGCCGATCGAGATTTTCCTGCTGCCATTTCTTCCGCCGTGGCGAAATGTTGATATCCCCTTCCGACCGGTGCAGCTTTTCCATGGGGTCGATCCTCCCTCGGAAATGAATTTGTACCTGTTTTCCGTAACATCCCCATCCCAATGAAGTCAAATCCTCTTTTGTTATGGGTTGGATCACTTTTTTTCCCTTGATCCGGCGGAGCTCGCCGGGGATAATCCACCCGGAAACTCAGGCCGAATGGTCGATCCGGGAGGGATCGCCGGGTGGAGACGGAATCGTCTTCCAAAGGGATGGGTGGATGAGCATAAGGAGGGACTTGCATGGCCGGGAAGGACAGTGAATCGACCGGGAGACCGGAGGCGGAGCAGGGGGACGTCAACACCACGCCGGCCAGACGAAGATACTGGGAGCGGAACCTGACCGGCGAGTCGAAACGGTGGTTTGAGGAGGACGCTCTCCATTTTCTCCACCAGAGCCTCTCCACCCCCGTTCTCAACGTCATCGCCAAGGCCGAAGGGGCCCGGATCGAGGATCTTGCCGGCCGGCGCTATTTGGACATGCACGGCAACGGCGTCCACAACACCGGCTTCAACCACCCCGCGGTGGTCGAGGCGGTCCGGAAACAGTTGGACGCATCCCTCACGTTCTGCCCCAGACGTTACACGAACATCCCGGCGGTCCGTCTGGCCGGGAAGCTGGCGGAGATCGCCCCGGGGGATCTCAACCGCGTACTCTTCTGCCCCGGCGGGACGGACGCGATCGAGATGGCCCTGAAACTGGCGAAGCTGGCGACGGGCCGTTTCAAGACGATCTCCTTCTGGGACTCCTTCCACGGGGCCGGTTTCGGGGCGGCGTCCGTCGGGGGCGAGGAGCACTTCCACGGCGGCATCGGCCCGCTGCTTCCCGGCGCCTTTCATGTGGAGTTCCCCAATTACTACCGCAACCCCTGGGGATTCACGAACCCCGATGACGTCGATGCCGAATGCCTCCGGCAGATCGAACTGGTTCTTCGGCGCGAGCCGGAGATGGCGGCGGTGATCGGCGAGCCGGTCTCCGCCGATCCGGTCATTCCCAGCAAGCGGTACTGGGAGGGGGTCCGGGATCTGTGCCGCCGGTACGGCGCGCTTTTGATTTTCGACGAGATTATCGAGGGGTTCGGCCGAACCGGAAAGATGTTCGCGAGCGAACATTACCTGACGCCGGACATCCTGGTCCTCGGCAAGTCGCTGGGGGGCGGAATCATCCCGCTGGCGGGAATCGTTACCCGGGAGGAGTTCAACACCTTCGGGGATCGTTCCATCGGCCACTACACGCACGAGAAGAACGCCCTTTCCGCCGCCGCCGGTCTGGCGGCGATCGAAGTGATCGAGAGGGAGAATCTCTGCGCCCATGCGGAACGCCTGGGCGCCCGCGCGCTGGAACGCCTGCGGGAGATGGCGGAACGGCATCCGTTGATCGGTTGCGTCATGGGAATCGGACTTCATATCGGGATCGATCTCGTCCGGGACCGGAAAACCAAGGAAAAGGCGACGCGTGAGGCGGAAGCGGTCATGTTCAAGTGCATGGGAAAGGGGGTTGCCTTTAAAACGATCAACGGCAACATGATCACGCTGCGGCCGGCCCTCGTGATCACGCAGGAAGAGATGGACGGGGCGCTCGATGTGATCGAAGAGGCGATCGGCGAGGTGGAGCGGGGACTGAACTTTTAACCGGAAAGGAAACGAATCATGAAGGTATTGTGCCTGGGCGGTGCGGGGAAGATCTGCCGCGAAGCGGCGCTCGATCTGGTGCAGTTCTCCGATTTCGACGAGATCACGATCGGGGATTACGACGAAAAAGCGGGCCGGGAGGTGGTGAACTGGCTGAACGATCCCCGCGTCAATTTCAAGAAGGTCAATGTGAAGGACAAGGCGTCGGCGGTTGCGGCCATGAAGGGCTACGACATCGTCATGGACGGAACGACGATCACGCTGAACGGTTTCTCTACGGCTTGCATCGCGGAGGCGGGCTGCCACGGGATCAACCTGAACGGCTTCGGTGAAGAGTATCCGCAGGACCCGGTCTTCAAGGCGCACGGCAGGACCCATGTCCCCGGGTTCGGGATGACGCCGGGGACCACCGACATGATGGCGAAGTATGCGATCGACCGCCTCGACACGATCGACACGGTCCGGATCAGCCACGGCGCCTTCCGGCCCATCGCCTTTTCGACCTCGATCACGGAAACGACCAGCTACGAGTACGATCCGAAGTTGCCTGGGCGCGTCGTTTATGAAAATGGTCAGTTCATCCAGGTCCCGCCATTCGCGAGGCCGCTGGATGTGGCGCTGCCCGGACCATACGGGACGCATCCCCAGTACATCATTCCCCACTCGGAGACCAAGACGGTGGCGGCCTATCTCGAAGAGCAGGGGAAGCAGGCCCGTCTGATCGAGGTTCGCGGGACCTGGCCGCCGCAGAACATGCAGTTGGTCCGGGCCCTCTACGACTGGGGGATCCTGCGAAACGACAAGATCAAGATCGCCGGCGTCGAGATCGGGATCATGGATGCGGTGTCTGCCTATCTGATGCAGTATCCGGTCGGGCAGGAGACCAAACTCTACGGGTACGCGCTGCATATCGATGTGACGGGAACGAAGGACGGCAAAAAGCTCAGGTATCTCCTGACGCACACGCACCCCGCGTCGGACGGTTCGGTTGAGGGATGGGAAGGGCTCCGGGCATACACCCGATGCGTGGGAATCCCGATGGGGATCGCGACGCAGATCATTGCCCGGGGAAAGGTGAAGCGCACCGGCATCGTCATGCCCGAATTCGCTTTTGACCCGGAGGAGATCTTCCGGGAGCTGGAGAAGCGGAGGATCTTGATCCATATCGACGTTACGAACCGGTGAGGCAATAACCTCTGATTATCTTTTATATGATTATTATTAATTTGACTAATAGATGCAATCGTATTGGAATGACCACGGCTTTGCGGGAATCCGCGGATTGCGACCTCTGACCGAATCTTATTCTACCTTTTCTTTGACAGGCGATCTTGATTTTGTTAGTGATCAGCCGGTTTCGTGTTCAATGCAGGGAAGGAGGTCTTTGGGTCAAAGGGATGTGAAAGGGGGTGACACAAAGGGGGGTACCGTTTCTGAAAATTAACATTTAACCCGTTAAATTTAATTGGAGGAACATATGAAAGCAAAGTTCATTGCAGTCATCGTCGCCGGGATCTTTTCCGTAACGCTTGCCGGCACCGCCTTGGCGGAAGACATCAACGCCTATATGGGCACATCTCCGGACAACAACGCCAAGATCGTCAAATTCATCAAGGACAAAACAGGCATCACCGTCAACCAGACCTTCCAGTCTTTCGGGGAAATCGAGGCCCGCGCAAAGGCCGAGGCACCCAACTTCAACGCGGACATGATCATCGGCTGCGGATCGCCGCTGGCGTTCATGGCCAAGAAAAACGGTTGGGCCGCCCCCTACGTTTCCGCTGCCTGGAAAGGGGTTCCGGAAGTGTTCATGGATTCACCGGGAAATTGGTACAACATCGGTAATTTTTCGTTTGTCCTCGTGGGCAACAAGGACCGCCTCGCCAAGGCGGGATACAAAATGCCGGAAAGCTGGAAGGATCTGCTGGATCCGAAATGGAAGGGGGAGATCGTAATGCCCTCGCCGCTGAGTTCCGGGACCGCCAATATGATGCGCTTCTCCTTCCTGGCCCTCTATGGGGATGATGAGGGGTGGAAATTCCTCGAGGCGCTTGACAAGAACATCCATCATTACACCCGAAGCGGCAACGCCCCGACCGATCTGGTCGGCCGCGGCGAATTCATGCTGGGGATTACTTCCGATGAGAACGTCAAGAAGCGTCTCGACGACGGATATCCATTGTTCTGGTCAATCCCCAAGGAAGGGACCGGTTATGACGGCACCTACGCGTTGATTTTCAAGGGCACAAAAAAGGCCGACGTTTGCAAGAAGGTCCTTGACGTTCTTGGTTCTCAAGAGTTCAGCGATCTTATGGCGGGGATCGGTTATGTGGCTCCCCGGCCGGCGCCGAACAAACTCTATGGTCAGACCCTGCCCAAGTACATCAAATTGGATCTGGGCAAGGCGGCGGACGACAGACCGAAGAACAACGACATCTGGAAGCAGAAGCTGAGAACCGATTTCAAATAAGCTTGTTTTGTTTTTCAGGGTCGCTACCCCGCCGCCGGCCGGCGGGGTAGTTGTTGAATGACCGCGGGAGGGTATGGATGGCAACAGCAGAGTTATCCGTCAAGTTACAATCCAGCAGCGGAAGCAGGGTCAAGGATTTCCTGAATGCAAATCTGATCAACATCCTTGCAGCCATTTTGTTCCTGCTGCTGGCGTTCTTTCTCCTCTACCCGATCATCATGGTCCTGATCAAGAGCCTTCGGGGGCCCGATGGTTTCACCCTTCAATATTACCAGGTCTTTTTCAGCAAGCAATATTACTTTCAATCCCTGTACAACACGCTGCTGCTTGGGGTGATCAATACGGCGGTCTGCCTCATCATCGGTTTCTGTCTCGCCTACATGACGACACGGGGTCCGTGGATCCTGAGAAAGCCGCTGAAACTCATCTCCCTAATCCCGTTGATCGCCCCCCCGTATCTGTTTGCCCTGTCGCTGATCATCCTCTTTGGTCGCAACGGCCTCATCACCAGGGTGTTCGACCTCCACTGGCAGCTTTACGGTTTCAGCGGCGTCGTGATCTCCCAGACCCTCGCCTTCATTCCGCTGGCCTTCATGATGATTGAAAGCACATTGATGTCGCTCAATCCCAATCTCGAGGAGAGCGCCTATGACATGGGGGCATCGGAGGCGACCATCCTGCGGACGATCACGATCCCGCTGCTGGCACCGGGGCTGCTCAAGGCGGGGCTTCTGATCTTTGTCATGACGATCGCCGAGTTCGGCAACGCGGCCATCCTTGGCGGCCGGACCCCCTTCCTGGCCCCGGACACCTACACGATGATTACCGGGGAGTCCGATTTCAACATGGGGAGCGTCCTGTCCGTCGTGCTGATCGCACCCTGCATCCTGATCTTCTTCATCCACAACTATCTTCTGGAGGGGAAGAAATTTACAACGATCGGCGGCAAACCCGTAGCCTCGGAGCCGAGGAAAATCACCCCGTTGGTCAAGGTTCCCTTCGTCATCATCACGACGGTGGCGGCGGGGGCGATCTTTATCTGTTTCGGTATTGTCTTTGTTGCCTCCTTTTACAAGATCCTTGGGGTCACGCACAATATCACGCTGGCGAATTATTTGGATTTCACATCCAACCAGGCGATCTACAACAGCATCCGCGTGAGTTTCGTGGCGGCGATCATCGGCGCCGTCATCGGCGTACTTTTGGCCTATGTCATCGTCCGGGGAAATTTTTTCGGGCGCACTTTTATCGAGATGGTTTCCCTCTCCGGATTCGCGCTCCCGGGGACCGTCCTCGGCATCGGTTATCTGCTGGCCTTCAGCGCGCCGCCGCTCAAACTGACGGGCGGAATCATGATCCTGGCCTTGAACTGCGTCTTCCGTTTCCTCGCCGTCGGCGTGGAGGCGGGGATCAGCAAGCTGCACCAGATCCATATCGAGATCGAGGAGGCCTCCGCGGACCTGGGCGCCAGCTTTCTGACCACCTTCTACAAGATTGTGCTGCCGATCATGTTTCCCGCCTTTATCGCGGGGTTCCTCTATACCTTCATGACGGCGATCGTTTCCCTGAGCGCCGTGGTCTTTCTGGTCAGCCCGGGGTTCGATCTGGCCGCCGTGAAGATCTTTGATGCCGCCGTCTACGGGGAAATCGGCATCGCCTCCGCCACCACGATGAAACTGGTCGTGATCGTCATGCTCTGCATGATGATCCTGAATTATATCAGCAGGAAAACCAGACTGGGCAGCAGCATGAAAAAGTCGGCGGCCGTATGATGACGAAAGGGGTTACTCGAGATATGGACGGGAAAACAGATGACAGACCGATGTTGATTCTTAAGGACATCCATAAGTTCTATGGAGCGAACGAGGTGCTCAAAGGCGTATCGCTGGAGGTCAGAAGAGGGGAACTGGTCACCTTCGTCGGCCCGAGCGGCTGCGGAAAAACGACGCTGCTGCGCCTGATCGGCGGTTTCACCGACATCTCTTCCGGGGATATCATTCTGGACGGCCAGCGGATCAACGACCTCCCTCCGAACCTCAGAGACACGCGGATCTGCTTCCAGAATTACGCCCTTTTCCCCCACATGACGGTGGCCGAGAACGTCGGTTACGGTTTGAAGATCAACAAGTGGCCCAAGGATAAAATCGCCGTCCGCGTCCGGGATCTTCTGGAGATGGTCGAACTGGAGGCGTTCGGAGACCGGATGATCGACAAGCTCTCCGGCGGTCAGCAGCAGCGCGTGGCCTTCGCGCGGGCGCTCAGCCTCGAACCGAAGGTTCTTCTGCTGGACGAACCCCTCTCCAATCTGGATGCGAACCTGCGTTTGGTGATGCGCGAGGAGATCCGTAAGCTGCAGGAAAGGCTTCACATTACGACCGTATTTGTGACCCATGACCAGTTCGAGGCGATGGCCATATCCGACCGGCTGGTCGTCATGAAGGACGGCCTGATCGAACAGGTCGGAAGCCCGATTGAGATCTACGAACGGCCGGCGAATGAATTCATCGCGAGTTTCGTCGGATATGTCAATTTCATGGAGGGGCGAATCGTATCGATTGATCGGGAGAAGCAGGAAGCGGTCGTGAAGACCGAGTTCGGCGAGATTGCCATCGATCTGCGTCAGAACGGGATCGGAGAAGGCGATGACGTGCTGATGGTCATCCGGCCGGAGAGCGTGACCCTCGGGATCGAATGCGGGCGCTCTGGAAACAACAGGATCTGCGGGATGTTGAAGTCATACATGTATGCGGGATCCATCGCAAAATGTACGGTGATGATCGGCGACAAGAAGATGATTGTTGACCAGTACAACCCCAGGGACGCCATGCATTTCAAAAATGCGGAGAAAGTCGAGGTGGAGATCCCCCGCAGCGTTCATCTGCTGAAAAAAAAGAAGAAGTAGACCGCCTCGCTCCCGGGCATTGCAATCGAAAAAGGCCGCCTTCCATGCGAAAGGCGGCCTTTTTTATTCCTTTGATGGGAAAGGTCGGTTGTGCTACCAGAACATCGATGTCTCGATGCTTTTCACCAACCTCTCCATGTCCGCGGGGTATACGTCCCCGATGTTGCCGATCCGAAAGGCGCTGGCCTTGGAAACCTTGCCCGGATAGATCACGAAACCCTTTGTCTTGAGTAGGTCATAGAAGGTTTTGAAATCATATTTCGGACTCTCGGGGCTGTAGAAAGAGGTGATGAAGTGTCCCTGGTAGGCATCCGGCAACAGCGTGCGGAAGCCGAGTCCCCTCATGCCGTCGACCAGGGTCCGGTGGTTGGCCTTGTAACGTTCCGCCCGCTTTGCGATGCCGCCCTCCTCTTCGAGTTCCGTCAGAGCCTGATGGAAGGCGCGGACGACATGGGTCGGCGATGTGTAACGCCACTTTCCCTTGTCGTTCTCCATGGTATTCCACTGATCGTAGAGATCCAGCGAAAGAGAGCGGGCCCGGCCCTTGCAGGTCGTCAGAAGGGCCTTGTCGGCAATGATGAAGCCGAATCCGGGGACCCCCTGGATGCACTTGTTGGCGCTGCTGACGATGAAGTCGATATCAAGCGCCTCGATGTCCATCGGAATGCCGCCGAAGCTGCTCATCGCATCCACGATAAAGATTTTTCCGTGCCGCTTGACGATCTTCCCGATTTCGGCGATCGGGTTCAACATGCCGGTGGTCGTTTCGGAGTGCACAACGGCCACATGGGTGATCGCCCGGTCCGCCTTCAGCGTCGCATCGAGCTTCTCCAGGTCGGGCGGGTCCAGCTCGCCGCTGTCGTTGAAGACGACCGGAATCTTCAGCGTTTTGGCGATCTGAACGATCCTGTCCCCGTAGGCGCCGTTGGGCAGAACCAAGAGCTTTCCCTGTTCGGGAACAGCCGTGCTGATAATGGCTTCCACGGAAAAGGTGCCGCTTCCCTGCATCAGAACGCAGGTGTAACGGTCCGGTTTGTCCGTAGCGAGCCGGACCAGCTTCTCGCGCACCTGCTGAACGATGATTTTGTAATCGTCGTCCCAGGTGCACCAATCCCGAAGCATCGCGGCCTTGACGGTCTTGGTCGTCGATAGGGGACCGGGCGTGAGCAGCAGATAGGGGTTGTCCGGTAAATTTTTCGTATCCATGGCCACCTCCTTGTCAAATCCTCAGCGTCATTGCCAAGATCCAATGGAATCGTTTTTCTATGGATCGTGTGGCCAATCTATACGCTTCACAATATAAGTCAAAAGAATAATAATCATAGAATAGATAACATTATGTGATTTTTTTTCGAGGGGAGCGGATCCGTCAGTGGAGGCCCCGACGGTATTCTTCGAC
>DIKL01000075.1 GCA_002424545.1 Syntrophaceae bacterium UBA5619 | reverse complement strand
GAAAAGGTTGTTATAAAGCACGCCCGCCACAGGGAGGACCCCTCTCCCTTGGACTGTTTATGTGATTGTTACACTTGCAGACATTATTCTCGCGCCTATCTTCGGCACCTGTACATGACCGGAGAAATCCTGGCCATGGTGCTGAACACGATCCACAACGTCCGTCACTACCAGCGATTGATGGAGCGGATCCGACAGGCCATCGAGGAAAACCGCTACGATGCGTTCAGATCGCAATTTCTGGACGAACAGGAAATGGGGAGGGGGCCGATCCCCGGGAATGACCACTTCCAATCAGGCCCGTGAAGGAGGATTTGACGTTGACAGACATCGCCTATGCCATGGGGAGCGCCGGCGGCGGGGTGGCCGGCGGCGGGGATCTCAGCTTTATCGTCATGATGGCCATCCTGTTCGCCATCTTTTATTTTCTCATCATTCGCCCACAGCAGAAAAAACAGAAAGAACTCAAGGAGATGCTGGCAAATCTCAAGCATGGTGACGTGGTCGTGACGACGGGCGGGATCCACGGCAAGATCACCGCCCTGACGGAGACGATCGTGACGCTCGAAATTGCCGACAAGGTCAAGATCAAGGTCTCCCGAGGGTTCATCAGCGCGGTCCTGCCCAAGGGCGACCAGTAAGGAAAGGGGTAACGGATTATGATGAGCGGCATCAAATGGCGCGCCGCCCTTGCGGTTGCGGCCTGCCTGGTGGCATTGTTCTTTCTAACACCGACGCTGGTAGACGATCTTCCGACGTTCTGGAACGATCACCTTCCCAAAGACAAGATCCATCTGGGGCTCGATCTTCAGGGCGGCATGCATCTCGTCCTCGAGGTGGATGCCGCCAAGGCGGTGGACGGCACGCTCCAGCGGACGGCCGGCGATCTCAAGGAGACCCTGATGGCGAAACGGGTCCGCTTCCGCCAGGCGGAAGCGGCGAAGGCCGGCCTCGTCACCTACGAACTGCCCGACGGCGCCTCCCGCACCGCGTTTGAAAAGGTCCTCAAGGACAACTACCCCGATATCGAAGTGGCCGTCTCCGAAACCCGCGAGGGGCGGGAAGTGGTCTCCCTCAAGATCAACGACAAGCGGGCCGGCGAGATCAGGAAATTGGCGGTCGAACAGAGCCTCGAGACGATCCGCAACCGCGTCGATCAGTTCGGCATCTCGGAACCGGAAATCATCCCCCAGGGCGACGATCGCATCATCATCCAGTTGCCCGGCGTCAAGGACACCCAACGGGCCAAGAATCTAATCGGGCGCACGGCCCTTTTGGAATTCAAGCTGGTGGACGAGGAGCATTCCGTCGACGAGGCCCTGCGGGGCAGCGTCCCGGATGGGAGCATGGTCCTCAACGAATCCCGCCTGGACCGGGAGTCGGGACGACGGATCGATACCCCGCTGCTTCTGAAAAGCGCAACGCTTTTGACGGGGGAGTCCCTGGAAAACGCCAAGGTGCAGATCTCGGACCGTTTCGGCGAACCCCACGTCTCGATCAAGTTCAACGCCCAGGGTGCCAAGGAGTTCGAGCGCATCACGGGCGCGAATGTCAAGCGGCGCCTGGCGATCGTCCTGGACGGCGTCGTTCATTCTGCGCCCGTGATCCAGGAGCGGATTGCCGGCGGCAACGCCCAGATTACGGGTTCCTTTACCATGGATGAGGCGCGCGACCTCGCCATCGTGCTCCGGGCGGGCGCCCTCCCCGCGCCGGTCAAGATCCTCGAAGAAAGAACCGTCGGCCCTTCGCTGGGGCAGGATTCGATCGACAAGGGAACCTGGGCGTGCATCATCGCAAGTATTCTGATCCTCCTGTTCATGATCGTTTACTATCGCTTGACCGGCATGATCGCAGATGTGGCTCTGGTCATGAACCTGCTGCTACTGTTGGGCGTCATGGCAGCCTTCAAGGCAACCCTGACCCTCCCCGGCATCGCCGGCATCGTGCTCACCATCGGCATGGCCGTGGACGCCAACGTCCTGATCAATGAACGGATCCGAGAGGAGATGCGACTGGGCAAAACGCTGCGTGCGGCCGTCGAAGCCGGCTATGCAAAGGCCTTTTTGACGATCCTGGACTCCAACATCACCACGCTCGTGGCCGCCCTGTTCCTCTTTGGTTTCGGAACCGGCCCCGTGAAAGGATTCGCCGTGACACTGACCATCGGCATCATCGTCAGCCTATTCACCGCCGTCTTTGTCACACGGATCATCTTCGACTACTTCATCTGGAACCGGAAGGTCCAGACGATCAGCATTTAGGAATAAACGGCGGTCCCGCGGTCGGGCATTGGATCCGCCCTCCGGCGCCTCTTGTGATGAAGGAGAATTCAATGGAAATCATCAAAGCGGAAACCCACTTCAATTTCGTCAAGCTGATGAAGCCCGCCGTGCTGCTGTCGATGGCCGTCATCCTCATCGGCATCATCTCCCTGATCTGGCACGGGGGGCCTAATTACGGCATTGATTTCGCCGGCGGATCTCTGATCCAAGTCAAGTTTCAATCCGCCCCCGATGCCGACAAGATCCGGGATTCCCTCAAGCCGGTGGGATTCGAGGGAAGCATCATCCAGCAGTTCGGCGCGAACGAGGTCATTATTCGCACCCCTCAGTCCGCGGCCACCGACCCGCAGGGATTGACCTCCCGTGTAGATGGTGCGCTGGGCGCCGCTTTCGGAAAAGGCTCCTACGAAGTCCGCCGGATCGAAGTGGTCGGTCCCAAGGTCGGAAAGGATCTGACCCGGAAGGCCCTGCTCGCCATCGTCTTTTCCTGGATCGGCATCCTGATCTATGTAGGAGTGCGGTTCGAATTCCGCTACGCCCTGGGCGGGATCATCGCCCTGGTCCACGACGTGCTCGTCACGATCACCTTCATGTCCCTCTTCAACAAGGAGTTCGATCTCAACATTGTGGCGGCCCTGTTGACCATCATCGGGTATTCGATCAACGATACGATCGTGATCTTCGACCGGATCCGCGAAAATTCACGAAAGGACATCAAGACACCCCTGCTGGACATCATCAACACGAGCGTGAATCAAACCCTCGGCAGAACCATTCTGACGTCCTTGACGGTTTTCATGGTGCTGCTCATCTTGTTCTTCTTCGGCGGCGCCGTCATCCATGACTTCACTTTCGCCCTTCTCGTGGGCACCGTCGCGGGCGTCTACTCGACCATCTTCATCGCCAGCCCCATCGTCCTGTTATTTGAAAAATTCAAGCCGGCGCGACCCAGGGGGAAAAGCCGTTGACGCCGCTTGCGACCGCCGCCCTGACCGTCTTCATTCTGGTCCTGATGATCGGGCTTTTCATCACTGTGTTTGGACTCCCGGGAAGTCTGCTCATCTTCCTGGCGGCCCTGTTCTACGCGGTGGCGACGGGGTTTTCTCCTCTCGGTTTCCAGACGATCCTGGCGCTGCTGCTGCTCGCGTTCTTCGCCGAAGGGCTGGAGTTCCTGCTCGGCATGTGGGGGGCCCATCACGCCGCCGCCTCCCGACGGGGGTTGGCGGCCGCGGGAGTTGGGGGCGTCGTGGGCATGATGGTCCTGACCCCCTGGCTCTACGGCCCCGGCGCCCTGATCGGATTGTTCGCGGGGGCCTTCACCGGCGTCTGGATCACCGAGATGATCCGTCAGTGGAACCTCAAATCCGCCTTTCGCGCCGAGCCGCGCGCCATTCTGGGATGGACGGCCGGAAGCCTGGTCAGAGGTGCGCTGACCGTCGGGATGACGGTCGTGATCCTGATCACGATCTATTCATAAGGAAAAACCATGACGAAAGAAAAATCGAAAATCCAGGAATATGTCGAAGCCATCATCCTCGCCATCCTGATTGCCTTCTTCATCCGCACGTTCGTCATCCAGGCCTTCAAAATCCCTTCAGGCTCCATGAAACCCACCCTGCTCATCGGCGATCATATCCTCGTCAACAAGTTCATCTATGGGGTGAAGGTTCCTTACCTGCGCAGTACGATCCTGCCGTTTCGCGAACCCAAGCGGGGGGATATCGTCGTATTCATCTATCCGGAGGACCGCTCCAAGGATTTCATCAAACGGGTGGTCGGCGTAGCCGGGGATACCTTGGAGATCCGGAACAAGAAGATATTCCTGAACGGCCTCCCCTACGACGACAAGCACGGCATCTATGTGGACGACTTCATCATTCCCGGCGCCATCCAGCCCCGGGACAATTTCGCACCCGTCACCGTTCCGAAGGAATCGCTCTTTGTTATGGGCGACAACCGGGATCAGAGCTATGATAGCCGGTTTTGGGGATTCGTGGAGCAGAAGGATGTCATGGGAAAGGCCATGGTCATCTACTGGTCCTGGGACCGCGAGGCGTTCGGTGTTCGCTGGAGCCGTCTGGGAAAGATCCTGCGTTGAAGGCGGCCGCAATCGAAACATGCGGAGACAATTTTTGACTTAAAGCGAGACGACGCTTCTTGAAACAGCCTGAATCGGATTCCTTCTGGGGCGGTATCATCAAATCCATGGGTTTGGTCTTTGGAGATGTCGGCACCAGCCCCATCTATACCCTGACCGTCATCTTTGCCCTGACAAAACCCACATCCGACAATGTCCTCGGAATCCTGTCTCTCGTGGTCTGGACCTTGACGATCCTCGTGAGCGTGGAATACGCCTGGCTGGCCACGGGGCTTTCCCGCAAAGGCCAGGGGGGCGAAATCGTCCTGCGGGAGATTCTGCTGTCCCACCTCAAATCGGGACGTGCCATCGCCTTTGCCGGTTTCCTGACGTTCATGGGGGTTTCCCTGCTGTTGGGAGACGGCGTCATCACACCCGCGATTACGATCCTATCCGCCGTCGAGGGCCTTCTGCTCATTCCCGGCATGGAGACGCTTAAACAGGGGACGCTGATCGGGATCGCCGCCGGCATCGCGCTGACCCTGTTCATTACCCAGTATAGGGGATCGGATCGCATGGCCGCAACGTTCGGACCGATCATGCTGGTCTGGTTCAGCACCCTCGCCCTCTCGGGTTTTGTGTCCTTCCTGACCATGCCGGATATCATCAAGGCCGTAAACCCGTGGTACGCCGTAAAGTTTTTCCAACAGAACGGATTCGCCGCTTTCTTCGTCCTCTCGGAGGTTATCCTGTGCGCGACCGGGGGGGAGGCCCTTTACGCCGATATGGGGCATTTGGGCCGCAAACCCATCATCCGGGCCTGGTATTTCGTGTTTGCCGCCCTGCTGATCAATTATATGGGACAGGGCGTCTTCGCCCTCCATCACCCGGAGGCGAAACATTACCTGTTCGGCATGGTCCAGCATCAGGCGGCCTTCCTGTACATCCCCTTTCTCCTCCTGACGGCCGCCGCAACGATCATCGCTTCACAGTCCATCATCAGCGGCGTTTTCTCCATCGTCTACCAAGGCATCACCACCCGCTTGATGCCTCTAATGAAAATCGATTACACCTCCCGAAGGCTGCACTCGCAGATCTACATCGGCGCCGTCAACTGGCTGTTGATGCTAGGCGTGATCTTCATCATGGTCCTCTTCCAGAAATCATCAAACCTGGCAGCGGCTTACGGGATGGCCGTCACCGGCTCCATGACCATCACCAGCCTGCTGATGATCATTGTTTTTTCGCACACCGAAAAGTGGAAGATGCCCATCGCCCTGGCGGTTTGTCTCATCAATTTCATCTACTTGGCCTCAACCTTCACCAAGATTCCCCACGGCGCCTACTGGTCCCTGATTATCGCCTCGGTCCCCTTCTTCATCATCCTCGTCTACACCAAGGGGCAGAAGATGCTCTTCCGAAGATTGAGGCCCCTGGATGTGGAGACCTTCCTGACCAGCTATGAACAGGTCTACGGAAAAGGGAAAAACATTTCCGGGACGGCCCTGTTTTTCACCCGCCAAGGCAACGTCATCCCTCCCTATATCGTTCATTGTATCCTGGGGAGCAACATTATCTACGAGAACAATATTTTCATCTCGATTACCCGAACCGAGGAACCCTTCGGCATCGCAACCCACTATCAGCCGGATTTCGCTTCCGGACTTCATCTCTTGGACATCCAGGCGGGTTACATGACCGTCATCAACATCGAAAAACTCCTCAATGACAAAGACATCAAGGAAAAGATCATCTTCTACGGCGTCGAGGATATTACCACGAAGAATCCGATTTGGCGGGCCTTCAGTCTGATTAAGAAACTCTCGCCTAATTTCGTGCAGTTTCACAAACTCCCCGCCCGGAAGCTCCATGGCGTCGTCACCCGCGTAGAGATGTAAACCCAACAAAAAAAGGGAGTCTTCCGACTCCCCTTTCCCTTCGTATCGTCTCGGGACCCGTGATCGGCCTCTATGGGCCCTCGCGTGTCTCTCCAGCCACGCCACACCCGCTCAGTATTCCTTCGTCAGTTTGTCCAGCTCCGCCAGCGTGAAGACCGGTCCGTCCTTGCAGACATATTTGCTGCCGACGTTGCAACGGCCGCATTTGCCGATTCCGCATTTCATCCGCATTTCGAGGGAGGTGACGATGTTCTCCTTGGAAAAACCGAGATCGAAAAAGACCGGCAGGGTAAAGCGGATCATGACCGGCGGGCCGCAGATGACGGTCACCGCATTCTCGGAACCGGGCGCCACTTCCTTGCAGACGGTGGGGACAAATCCTTCCCGTCCCTTCCAGGAGGCGTCTCCCTTGTCGACGGTGACGTTCAGGTTGATGTCGGACCGTTTCTGCCATTCGGCCAGCTCATCCTTGTAGATAAGGAGCCCGGGGGTCCGTGCGCCGTAGATGACGGTGATATTCCCGAAGCGCTTCCGGTTGTCGTCGTGGATCATGTAGTTGATGAGGGAGCGAAGGGTCGTAAAGGCAAAGCCGCCGCCGACGACCACGATGTTCTTCCCTTCCAGGTATTCGATGGGCCAGGAATTCCCGAGGGGTCCGCGCACCCCCATATGGGTCCCCTCTTCGATCTCGTGAAGGGTGGAGGTCACCACGCCCGCCTTCTGGACGGTAAACTCGATATAGCCCGGCTGCGTCGGCGATGAAGCGATCCCGATAGGGGATTCCCCCTTGCCGTAAAGGGAGAGCTCGGCAAACTGACCCGGCAGGTACTTGAAGTTGGCCTCGTCTTCCTTGTTGAGAAACTCCAGCCGGAAGGTCTTGATGTCCTTCGTTTCCACTTCCGTGATGATCTTCGAGACGACGACCGGAATGGGTAAATATGGATTCTGCATTACACGCTCCCGATTCTATAATTTCGAAATATCCGTGACGATTTTTCTGATATCGATGTTCACCGGACAGTACATCACGCAACGCCCGCATCCTACACAGGCAATGGCGTTGAAATTGTCCACGTAATACTTGAACTTGTGCATGGCGCGCTGACGCCAGCGCTCCTTCTGCGTCGGACGCGGATTGTGCCCCGACGTCTCGAGCGTGAACAGGGGGAACATGCAGGAATCCCAGTTGCGCAGGCGGATCCCGTCGTCGCCCTTCTGCTCGTCGCTGATGTCGAAGCAGTGGCAGGTGGGACAGAGGTAGGTGCAGGTCCCGCAAGCCAGACATTTCTGATGAATCGTGTTCCAGAAGGGATGCTCGAAATTGACGTCCAGGATCGGCTTGATCTCTTTGGCCGGTATGCGGGAGGTGATTTCCTGTTCGGCCTGGGCGGCGATGGCCTGCTTCCGGGCGTCCGCCTCATCGCCCGCCTTGTCACCGGAGAAATGGGCCTCCAGCTTTTCCCCCTTGGGGGTGAGGAACTCGACCAGGTAGCGGTCCCCTAAATCCGTCAGGAGGATATCCGCGCCCGCGGCGTCCGTCGGCCCGCCGGCCACGGAGGCGCAGAAACAGGTGGTATAGGGCGGGTGGATACAGGCCAGGGAAATGACGGTGGTCTTCTCCCGCCGGGCGATATAGTAGGGGTCACGGTATTTTTCCTGATCGAAGAGCATGTCGAGAAGGACGAAACTGCGGGCATCGCAGGGGCGGACGCCGAACAGGACGGCCTCCCTCGCCTCCGCCAGTTCGCCGGAAAACGCCATGCCCTTTTCCGTCCGCGTGTACTTCATCAGCTTTTCCGTGTGCGGGAAGAAGAAGTTTTTCGGGGCGTTCTTGCTGTTGGCATACGCCGTCAGCGGCTCCATGCCCGGCGTCAGAACCTGGAAAAGGACGTTATCCCCATCCCTCACCGGGGCGTAAACCAGTCCCGCCTCCGCCATCTTCTTGACCCTGCCGATCAGGCTGTCTTTCTTGATGTACCGTTTTTCCATATCCGTCCTTGCCTGCTTTTTTTCTCCCCCGCGAGGGGAAGCGTTTCGTCTTCTTCAGGGGGTCGTTCCCACCCCATACCCGCCCGGGATACCGCTTTCGACGTCCCGATCCGGCTGTAGGCTGTATCCGGCTAGACCAGTCCCAGTCCCGTCAACAGGGGCCGCGGATCGATGTTGTGCAGCTTGAACCATCCCTCCGGCCCCTCGAGCCCCATCGCCAGGGCCATCAGCTCCGTAAAATAAAACACCGGCAGCCGGACATGCCCCGAGGCCCGCATGTCGAGATTGGCCATGCAGACCGGACAGGCGGTCACGAGGCAGTTGGCTTCCGCCTCCCTCGCCATGGTCATGAGCTTGTCGACCATCTTGACGACAATGCCCGTCTTACTGATGGTCAGACTCCCGCCGCAGCAGTCCGTCTTGTAGGACCAGGGCCGGACGTCCGCTCCGAGGGCGCCGAGAATGCCGTCCATCAGGATGGGATTCTCGTAGTCGTCGAAATTACAGATCTCGGGCGGCCGAAGCAGGAGGCAGCCGTAATAAGAGACGGGCTTGAGTCCCGTCAGTTTGCGCACCACCTTTCCAGCCAGCGTGTCCAGGCCGATATCGTTCGAAACGATATCGAGAGGATGCCGAACCCGGATCCCGCCTTGATACTTTGCCCCGACAATGCCCTCGATTTCGGATTTCAGCGCCTTGTCCTTGTCCAGGTGATGCTGTGCGGTTTTGAACCGGTTGAAACACGCGGCACACGGGACCATGACGTCCATGGCGTCGCGCTCGGCGGCAATCAGGTTTCGTGCCGGCAGGGCGATGGAAAGCTTGAAGTTGGTGCTGTGCGCCGACGTCGCCCCGCAGCACGACCAGTCATCGATCTCCTTGAGTTCGATCCCGAGCGCCTTGCTGACCGCCCGGACCGACTGGCCATATTCCTTGCCCGTGGCATGAAGCGAGCATCCGGGATAGTATGAAACTTTCAAAAGCGTGCCTCCTTAAAGCAGTTCTTTACGGCTTCGTTTTCGCGAAGATGTCTCTCACGGCCTTCATGTCCCGGGTCCTGGGAGAGAGCAGGGAGAGCTTTCCCTTCATGAACATGCCCATGCCCATGGCCATGTCGGAGAAGAGGTCGCCGGAGGCCAGTTTGTACTGGACCATCATGATGGGCTCGTTGATCCGACCACCCAGGCGGATGTTGGCGAGAAACGCGTTGTGGAACTTCAGGACGTTCGCCTCCTTCGCGAGGCGGCCCGATTCGATGCTCATCTGCCGGAGCGCATCCATCATCCGCGCGATGTCCACCTGATTCGGACAGCGGGTGACGCAGGTTTCGCACGATGCGCACATCCAGATCGTCGAGCTTCCGAGCACGTCTTCCTTCATCCCCATCTGGATCATCTTGATGACCCGGTTGGGGTTGTATTCCATGGCGAAGGCCAGGGGGCAGCCCGCCGTGCATTTGCGGCAGTGATAGCAACGCTGGATGGGAACCCCGCCGATCATTTCATTGACTTCTTCCAAAAAGGTTTTCATGCCGACTCCGTTACTGGATGTTTGGTCTTGAACGTTATTTCGCCTTCTGAGGATCGTAGATGAAATCCTCCCGGTCATCTTCCTTGAACTGGGACAGGGGCGGCAGGTCCTCGAGAGACGATCCGGCGCGGTTGCCGAAGAGTTCGAAGGCGTCCTTGTCGAGCTTTTTCAGGAACGTCCTCAAATCCACCCCCATGGGACAGACGGCGACGCAGGACCCGCAATCCACGCAACGCCCCACCATGTGATAGAGACGCATGATCTGAAAGACTTGCGTATCCGTTTCGTCTTCGCTGACGCCGACCCATTGCGGCTGGCTCTGCTCGGCGAAGCAGACCCTGCAATAGCAGGACGGGCACGCCTGCCGGCAGGCGTTGCAACGGATGCACTTGGCCATCTCTTTCTCGAAGTAGTCCCAGCGGTCGGCCGGAGAAAGCTTTTCGTGCGCTTCGACGCCGGCATACTCGGACTCGGACGCCATCGCCGAGGCCGGGCTGCCGATCATGAGATCCGACAGGACCGGGTTGTTGAAGCGGCACGTCAGGCAATTGTCGGCCAGGATCCCACCGAGGGAAAGGGTTTTCGCCTCTCCGGCTGTCTTGACGGAGAGGCGATCGCCGGCGAGAGACGCCTCCCGGACCTCCTGCCCCGCCACCTGTGCCGCGACCTTACGCTTGTCTACATAGCCGCCGCAAGGAACGCCGATGACGAAGATGTCATCCCGGTTGAACTGCCGCTCCTGAAGCTGGATTACCAGGGAGCGCGTCGTGCATCCCCGGGCGACCACACCAACCACCTTTCGGGTCCGCGCCTCCGGTTTGACCCGCTGCTGCGATTCCCTGTGGAGGCTGATCAGATCCTGGACGAACTTGGCCAGATTCTGCACGCAAAAGGCGTTCCACACAAGCCGGTCCGCCTCCTCCGGCGCGGTGATGAAGCAGGGGGTGGCCGTCATGGGCAGCGTGCCCGCTTCATACCCCACCAGGACGTCGATCTTCTTTTCCGCCAGCAGCAGCTTCGCTTCTTCCCGGAGTTTCTTCTCTACATTTTCCACCGTTTTGATTTCCTCACTGGTATGGAGTTCATGATCCAAAGCGGGTTGGCTCGACCCCGCGTTTTTCCTAGAGCTGCTTGACCAGCTTCCGTGCCGGCCCCAGGGCCCGGACGGCCTCGGTCACCCCTTTGATGACCTGGGAGAAACGCTCGCCCTCGGAAGCGGATACCCAGGTGAACATCGTCCGGTCCCCCTCCACGCCGATATAGCTCAGGAAGCGCTTGAGGGTGGCAAATTTCCGTCTCGCGGAAAGGTTCCCCGTCAGATAGTGGCATTCGCCGGGGTGGCACCCCGAAACCAGAACCCCGTCCGCCCCGGCCTGCAGGGCCTTGACGACGTAAAACGGATTGATCCTCCCCGTACACGGAACGCGGATGATGCGGACGTTCGGGGGATACTGAATACGGCTGATCCCGGCCAGGTCCGCACCCGCATAGGTACACCAGTTGCAGACAATGGCGATGATCTTCGGTTCCCAGCTGGACGGTGCTTGATTCTCAGACATAGTTTCTCCATGGAGTCTTAGTTACATCGCGAAGGCGGCGATCTGCGCCATGACCTCCTCGTTGTTGAAGCCGTTCAGATCCACGGCGTTCATGCGGCAGGAAGCCGTACAAACCCCGCAGCCCTTGCAGAGAACGGTGTTGACGACGGCGCAGCCCTCGTTCAGATCAACGGCGATGGCCCGGAACGGGCAGTTCACCTCGCAGAGGCCGCACGCCGCGCAGCGTGACTTGTTGACGTAGGCCGTCTTCCCCTCCGCCTCGATGAAGTCCTTGGTCAGGATCGTGCAGGCACGGGACACGGCGGCATTGGCCTGGGTGATGGCCTCCTCGCTGAGCTTCGGCGCGTGTGCCATGCCGCACATGAACACACCGTCCGTGGCAAAATCGACCGGGCGGAGCTTCACATGGGCCTCGAGGAAGAATCCGTCCTGATTCGTGGGCACCTTGAGCATCTTGCCGATCTCCTCGTTGCCCGGATTCGGCATCGTACCGACGCTCAGGGCGAGCAGGTCGGCCTTGAGTTCGACGGCCTCGTTCAGGATCGGATCGAAAACTTCGAGGACCAGTCCCGTACCGTCGGCGCGGACTTCAGGCTTGCGATCCTCGTCGTAGCGGATGAACTTCACGTTGAGCTCCCGGGCCTTCTTGTAGAAGTCCTCCTTGAGCCCGAAGGTCCGGATGTCGCGGTAGAGGATGGTGACGTCCCGGCCGGGATCCATTTCCTTGAGCTTGAGGGCGTTCTTCATGGCCTCGCTGCAGCAGTAACGGCTGCAATAGGGACGCTCGGGAGAACGCGAGCCGACGCACTGGATCATGACCACGCTGCCGGCGCGCTTCACCCGCTCGTCCTCTCCGGCGATCATCTCCTCCAGATCGCGCTGGGTTACGACGCCCGCGTTCCGCCCGCAGAGGTACTCCTCCGTCTTCAATTCATAGGCCCCCGTGGCCACGATCACGACGCCGTGCTCGAACTGCCGCTCGTCGGATTTCATCCGGATCGTGGTCTTGTAGTTGCCGATGAAGCCTTCGATCTTGACGATTTCGGCGCCGGTATAGGCGGTGATCAATTCCGATTTCCGGACCCGGTCGAGCAGCCGTGTCAGATGTTCCCGCGTATCGAGACCCTCGAGGGTGTAGTGCAGCTTCCGGTAATTCCCGCCCAGTTGACCCTCCTTCTCCACGATATGGGAGGCAAAACCCTGGTCCGCGAGCGCCAGGGCGGCGGTGATACCAGCCAGTCCCCCGCCGATGATCAGGGCGGCATGGTTGACGCTCAGTTGACCGGGCTTGAGCGGCTTCAGGTACTGCGCCTTCGCGATCGCCATGCGCACGAGGTCCTTGGCCTTTTCCGTCGCCGCGTCCGGTTCGTTCATGTGCACCCAGGAATCCTGGTCCCGGATGTTGGCCATCTCGAAGAGGTAGCGGTTCAGCCCCGCCTTCTCGCAGTTTTCCTGGAAAAGACCCTCATGGGTTCGGGGCGAGCAGGAGGCGACGACGACGCGGGTCAGCTTCTGTTCCTTGATGACTTCGCCCATCTTCACGGCGGTGTCCTGAGAGCACGTGAACAGATTATCGGCCGTATAGACGACATTGGGCAGCCCCTTGGCGTACTCGACGACTTCCGGGACACGCACGACGCCGCCGATGTTGATGCCGCAGTGACAAACGAAGACGCCGATGCGCGGCCCCGTGCCCCGCATGTCCATCTCTGCGGGGAGCTCCGCCTCCGTTACCAGGGTGCCTCGACGGGCGGCCAGCAACCCTCCCGCGCAGGCAGCGGCGCCGCTGGCCTCCATGACGGTCTCCGGAATGTCCTTGGGTCCTCCGAAGGCGCCGCAAACGAAGACGCCGGGACGCGTCGTCTGGACAGGATTCTCCAGGCCTGTCTTGCAGAATCCGTGCTCCTCCAGCTCGATCCCCAGGGCCTTGGCCAGAGACGCCGCCTCCTTCGGGGGCGTGAGGCCGACGGAGAGAATCACCATGTCGAATTCCTCTTCGACCAGCGTTCCGTCCTCCTGGACGTACTTGAGCATCAGGTTGCGCGTCTGTTGTAGTTCCTTGACGGTGGAAGGCATGGAACGGATGTAGCGGATCCCGTACTCGTTCTTTGCCCGGTTGACGAAACGGTCGAAATCCTTGCCGTGGGCCCGGATGTCCATGAAGAAGATCGTCGGCTCGAGCCCCTTGGCGTGCTCCTTGCCGATGATCGCTTCCTTCGTGGCGTACATGCAGCAGACCGACGAACACCAGCTGTTGTCGCAGGAGGTGTCGCGGGAGCCCACGCACTGGATGAAGGCGATTTTTCGCGGTTCCTTGCCGTCGGAGAGCCGCTGGACATGACCGAAATAGGGGCCGGAAGCCGATAGAATCCGCTCGAACTGGAGGCTCGTCACCACATTGGCGTAGGTCCCGAAGCCGTATTCGCCGCGCAGGCCCGCATCAAAAGGCTCAAAGCCCGGCGCCGCAATGATCGCGCCGACCTCGATGTTTTCTTCCGCATAGGTATCGTCATGATTGACGGCCCCGGCAATACAGGCCTCCACGCACTGATAGCACTCGGAGCAGATGCCGCAGGCCAGACACCGGTTGGCTTCCCGGACAGCCGCGTCCTCGCTGAAGCCGATCCCCACTTCCTGGAATGTGGTTTTGCGCTCCTGGGGCTTCATGTGAGGGTATTTTTCCCGCATCACCTTGGCGACCTGGGAAATGTCCGTTTTGTCCGCCAGGTCCTTTGTCCAGTCTTTGGCGCGGCCCGCGGCAACATCCTCGCCTTTCAGGTAACGGTCGATGGAGACGGCCGCTTCCTTACCGGCAAAGACAGCCTTTACCGCCGTTGCAGGACCTGTGACCACGTCGCCGCCTGCGAAGACACCGGGAACGTTCGTCTGGAAGGTCACCGGATCCACATCGAAATTTTTCCACTTGTTGATGGCGATGCCGCTTGCGGCCGGGATGAAATCGAGGTCCGCCGCCTGACCGATGGCCGGAATGACGGCGTCGCACTCGACGATGAATTCGGAGCCCTTGATGGGCACGGGACGCCGGCGGCCGCTGGCATCGGGTTCGCCCAGTTCCATGCGCAGGCATTCGATCCCCGTGAGCCTGCCGTCCTTGCCGACAATGCGGACGGGGGCCACCTGAAATTCCATTTTGATTCCCTCTTCGAGGGCCTCTTCGATCTCCTCCGGGGACGCGGGCATTTCCTTGCGCGAGCGGCGATAGAGCACGAAAACATCCTTGGAGCCGGTACGGATGGCAGTCCGGACGGCATCCATGGCGACATTCCCGCCGCCGACCACGGCCACGCGGTCGCCCAGAAAAACCTTCTCGCCCAGATTCACGCGCTTGAGATAATCCACGCCATGAATGACGCCCTGCATCTCCTCGCCGGGGATGTCAAGCTTGCTGGAGAGAACCGTTCCGCAGCCGATGAAGACGGCGTTATAATCCTTCTGAAGTTTATCAAACGGAACGTCCTTGCCGATCGCGGTATTGAGGTGGATTTTGACGCCCAGGTCCTCGATGACCTTGATTTCCGCCTTCAGGACATCCTTGGGCAGGCGGTATTCGGGGATCCCCACGGCGAGCCAACCGCCCGCCACCGGCAGAGATTCGAAGACATCCACACCGTAGCCCTGCGCCGCCAGATAGTAGGCCGCCGTCAGACCTGCCGGACCCGCGCCGACAACGGCGACTTTCTTGTCCTTTTTCTCTTTCACTTCGGGAATATACCGCGTCTCGTCATTCAGATCGAGATCCGCCACGAAGCGCTTCAGATGCATGATGTCGATGGGCTGTTCCACCTTGCCCCGCATACAGGCTTCTTCGCAGGGGTGGTTACAGACGCGTCCGCAGACCGAGGGGAAGGGGTTGTCCTGTTTGATGAGTTTGAGGGCTTCCTTGTACTTGCCCGCCGAGATCAAGGCGACGTATCCCTGGACGCTGATATGCGTGGGACAGGCCGCCTTGCAGGGCGACGTGCCGAGCTTGTCAATGGCAAAACCGCTCGGAATGGCCTGGGGAAAGTGACGGTACGTGGCTTTTCTTTCGTCCATGCCCTCGTTGAAACTGGACTTGACGGACACGGGGCAGACCTTGGCGCAGTCCCCACAGCCCGTGCACTTGTCGAGATCGATAAACCGGGGGGCTTTGGTCAGCCTGACCTTGAAGCGGCCCGGTTCGCCTTCCACGGCTTCCACTGTCCGGCGGGTCATGATCTCCACATTGGGATGGCGCCCGACTTCCACGAGCTTGGGGGAAAGGATGCAGGCCGAACAGTCATTGGTGGGGAAGGTTTTATCCAGCTGGGCCATCACGCCGCCGATGCTGATGCCGTTTTCGACGAGGTAAACCTTCATTCCGGAATTGGCAAGGTCAAGGGACGCCTGGATGCCGGCAATTCCCGACCCGACGACCATTACTGCACCGACTTTTTCATTATCTTTCAACACCTGATCACTCCTAAAGGGTTCTATCTATTAAAGAACGTGTGTCCCTGTTGCTGCTGCGCAAATTGAAGACGGGGGGCAAACCGAGCGAGCGGTTATCACGTTTTATCCCCTCCTGTCAAGGTCTATTTCGGGACTTTTTGTCCTGCCCTGCCCTTCGCGCCGCATCCCTTTCAGCATCCCTTTTTTGGTTCATCCGGTTGATGCGTACTATTGATTTTAAAAGAATTGGAACCGCCGTTGGCATTAAGCCGAGCCCTCTCACTTCAGATCCTCCCCTCTCTTGCATCCCTGGCTTTTTAACAATACAGTCATGTCAAAGTGCTTGGCTCTTTCGGCAATATCGAGAGGGGTCGAACCTGCGGGGAACAGACTCCTGGATCTGGTGGTCTTCGCATTCTTCTGAGCCCCTTTATTGATCAATAACTCTATGACTTCGGGTCCCCCCTCAAGCGAAGCCCAGTGCAATGGCATCCAGCCTGATCGATCTCTGGCGTTCACTCTTGCTCCTTTTAAAATCAAGAAACCTGCAATCTCCGCCTTATTCCAGTTTGCCGCGATATGAAGAGGTGTCTTTAAATACTCGTCTGCGGAATTCACATCTGCTCCTCTTGAGATCAGTAATTTTATCCTATCCAAGTCATCACCGTATGCTGACCAGGCAAGGGGAGTGAGTCCGTTTTTACTTCTGGCATTAGGATCAGCCCCTTTGGAGATCAGAAATTCAAAAATCTCCTTAGGTGCATTGAAGAGGGGCGTCATCCCAAATTCATCATCCTTGGCATGAATGTCAGCGCCGTTTAAGAGCAGAAGCTCCGCCATCTCTTTTGATTGAGCCATATGAAGGGGTGTTTCGCCGAACTCCGTTCTTGCATTGATCTGAGCGCCTTGAGCGATCATGTCCTTCACCTTCTTGCAATCATTCCCCTGCACGGCCTCCAGCAACTGTTCGTCAATCCCCTTTTCTATTCCTGTTTTTGCGTGAGAAATGGAATGCGCCGGCAACATGAGAGAGATCATGAGAAGCATGCACGCACAGGTAAGGTTAGGATATTCAAATGTTTTTCTTGTCAAACTTCACTC
>DIKL01000046.1 GCA_002424545.1 Syntrophaceae bacterium UBA5619 | reverse complement strand
CACTTTATCTCGGGGGTGGCACGACCTCGCTTCGCTCGGACGCACCGGCTCGCGGGCTGATGCGCAGTCGGCTACGCGACCGCATGAAGACGCGGTCGCTCCGCTCTCCTGCGCGGTGGTAGCCCGCCAGCCACCTGTCACCTCCTGCGTCGGAGACAGGTGGCTGCGGGCGATCAGTTTCTTTTCGGTCGCCGTGACTCGCCCTCCGCTTTGCTCCGGACGAGACACGTCTCCCTGGTTCGCGCCCTCGCCCTCGAAACCGCTAAAGCGGATTCCAGGGTGCCGGACGGTCCCGCCCTTCGGTCGAGACCGTCCGGTCGGGCACTCTGAAAACCCAGGTCAAAAGATGAAACGCGAGATCATCGAAGGGGGGTTCTGATAGGGCAAGGTGAAGGCGGTTGGCTTTCTATGCGCGTTACGGTATCGGCGTTCCGCCTCTTTCCCCGCTTACGGCGTTTCCGCGCAGACTTGGAGACGCCTTGCAGCGGGGCCGGACTTTGATAGGCGAAAAACGTAACCTTTTGGGTTATTGACCGGGAACGAAAGGGCGAGAGGAGGGATCGGTCATCAAATGCAAAGCCGTTTGCCTTGGCGGCGATGGTGATCTCTAGTCGCACATCTCCGCTATTTCCCGCAATCTCCTGATAAGCAGCGGCAGGCGCGCCTGGCTCGCCCGGTCAGGGGAAAGATGGCCGGGAAGCGCTTCCAGAAAGGCGTCGTTGGCCAGCAATTCCCTGAAGGTTTGCGAAAGGAACCCCTTCAGATCGTTCGCCGATTCTCTGATTTCCGAGATGATTTCGGGCCGGCCGTCCAGGACCGTGATGAGGTCCTCCATGTCGTGACTGGCCATGTAATCGCCGTGCCCGCGGCCCTTGAAGGCTTCGATCTTGGTCGCCAGGAAATAGGGAGGCGTGACCAGCCGGATGGTCAGATCGCCCTTCAGAAGCACCGGCACGGCATCTTTGATGGCTGGCAGGTACCAGCGGTTGGAGAATCCCAGGATCTCTTCCTGCGTCGGCATGACATCGACCTTGATCCGGTCCACCAGCCAGCGGCAGACCGGCGCATTCTCGGTCATGTCCTGTTTGAAGCCTCTTTGCCTCAGTTCCTCCTCAAGCCTGTAATAGTCCAGCCGCGAGGCGACCTCCACGATGACATCTACGTCCTGGGTAGCCCGGACTTCCGGCATGGCCGGATCTGAGACGAACAATCCCGTGGCGCATCCCCCCACAAAGACGACCTTCTCGCGCAGCTCGCCGAGATGCCTGGCCACGGCAGCGATCATTGCAATATTGATGTCCCTGGTATTGATCATCCTGATCCCAACCGTACCTTGAGTTCCTTGATGGCGATATCTCGTTCCCGCGCTCTTCCGTCGCGGATGGCGTCCACGATCGCCAGCAGTTCATAGAGTTTTGCGTCTTTTATGGCAGCCTTGGGGACGGTCTTGTACAGGGGCGAGAACTCATAGCCCCGGGTGTTGCCCTCCGGATCCGGCCAGACGGGCGGCGGTTCGTTCGGCTGGGTAATGATGTCCTTGAGCGGCGGCGCCGCATACCCCGTGGGCACGCCTCGGGTCAGTCCGCCGTGGTCAGGCGGGAAGGCGTATTTGACGCCGTGAATGAGGAACTCCTCCAGGGATTTCTTCAGAGGTTGTCCACCTTGCGCCGCCATCAGACGAGCGGCGATGGCCCGTTTGATGCCTGCATGGACCTCCGAGGCGCTCATGATCAGATCTCCGGCCACGGAGGCATAGGACCACTGGCTTTCGCCCATGGCG
Source organism: Syntrophaceae bacterium UBA5619 (assembly GCA_002424545.1). Classification (GTDB taxonomy): domain Bacteria; phylum Desulfobacterota; class Syntrophia; order Syntrophales; family UBA5619; genus UBA5619. The sequence goes on along the minus strand of DIKL01000046.1, from coordinate 2,020 downwards.
ACGAGCTTCAAAAGGATATAGATGTCCTGGGGTTTAAGAATCATGGCCCTCTTATATTCGCGATTCGCGAATCACGCAAGGATTATTTGAGGCAAGAAATTTCATTTTCCCGAACATGATCTGCGAATTCATCTCAATTTTCTCGTAGGTCATCATGAGTTCCTCCTTGCTCCCTGCACATACGACTTTATGCATTGAAGGTGTGAATCATCATAAACCTTTTTTATCTTGCAAAGACCGTAAAAACTGATCGATCGTGAAAGGCAGCTCCATCGTTTCACCTCATGCGCTCTCGTGAGATCCTTACTTTGGCCTGCCGTAGCCGTACAGCGGCAAATACCTGACATAAAGGCCATGATAATGCCATAGTCCCTCATGGCTCATGGCCGTGTCGGTGATGAATATCAGGCCAGTGGGCATGGGAATGGTTTCCCTCGCTATGGATGTGGCAGTGGTTGTGCGCCTTGGCTGGGGCCTCGTCATGGGCGTGTTCGTGGTGGAGGTCGTCATGCCGGTGCTGATGAGTGTGCGTGGCAGCCGTGTGGGCATGCAGATGCTCGTGGCTTTCCGCCATCATCAGCCAAAGGCCTGCGATCATGAGCCCTGCCGCGGGAAACATGACCCAGCCGATCCATTCCTGCAGTAACGCCAGGGACGCGAGGGCGCCGATGAAGGGTGCCAGGCTGAAGAAAAGCCCGGTCCGGAAGGAGCCAAGCCACGCCAGGGCCTTGATGAAGAAAACGAGGCTGACCCCGTAGCTCAAGGCGCCCAGCAGCACGGCCAGGGCCGTCCGGCCGCTCCAGGGGATCCCTATCCCGAGGAGCCAGGCAAGCGACAGGGAGGCCGCCCCGGAGACCAGCCCCTTGAGCAGAGCGATCTGGATCGGATCCCGGGCCGAGATGTGGCGGGTGACGTTGTTGTCGATGCCCCAGCAGAGCATGGACAGGCAGATCAACAGCGGTCCGGCGAGGCTAAAGCTGCCCTGGGCAGGGTCCCAGGCCAGGAACACTCCGGCCGCGGTCATGCAGACCAGGGCCCACCAGAGCCGCTTTCCCGCGTTCTCCCGGAAAATGAGGACAGCGATCAGGGCCGTGGACACTCCTTCGAGATTGAGCAATAGCGAGGTGGCGAATCCCGAGGTGCGGCTCAGGCCGTACATGAGACTGATGGGGGCGATGATGCCGCCGAAGAGGACCGCGGCGGCGAGCCAGGGGAGGTCCTTCCTCCTCAGACCACTCCTCTGCGCCGCCGGAGCGACCGACCAGGCTTTTCTCCCCAGTGTATAGAGAGACAGGCCGAGAAAAGCCCCTATATAGAGGAGACCCGCCAGGACCATGGGCGGAATGTTCGCCACAAGGATCTTGGCGATTGGCGGGCTAATTCCGAAGCAGGCTGCCGAGACAAGGATATAAAGCAGGGGCTGCCTATTCATTTTGTTACGCTTTCCTTTCCAAGTTCGTCGCAATCTCCTCTATCTCTTTTGGCCCGCTGTGTCCAGTAATTGGGAGTGTATTGGGAGTGTATGGGAACAATAGATGTCCGGATAGGCGGGCTGTCCTACCGATGTGTTTTGTAGGCAAGGTTCGCGCCGGCCACTGGGGTGGCCGTCACGCCCCTTGCATTTTTCCTGTTTCCCCCCTTGCATCCCCCGGTGGGGGAATTCCCGCCCGCCACCCCATCAGGCGGAAGCAGGGGCCGCGCCAGGGCATTCCTCTGCTCCAGCCCTGTCACGGCCCCCGCATTCTCCCTTCCGCACTCGGGCAAGGGCGGCGCCGGCCCTTTCCTCTGCCCCAGGGACCGGCACCGCCCTTGCTGATCCTCGCGCGGCGTTTTCTTTTCCGGCCGCAGGTTTTGTGCCCAACCTGCCCGGCTTGAGCTGTCCCATCATCAGCCACCCGCCACCAGCCTTGCACTTTCCAGCTTGCTGGTTGCCGATCCATTGTTCCACTGATCTCAAAGGTAGGCGGCAGTGCGTTGCAGTCGCCGGGGTCGCGCCGCGGCGTCGCTCCTCACCGGCTTT
>DIKL01000005.1:5332-6335 GCA_002424545.1 Syntrophaceae bacterium UBA5619 | reverse complement strand
CGCAGCCCGGACACCAGATGTGGGGGAAAAACCGCTCCCGGATATATTCCTTGATGGCCATGTCAGACTCCTTTGCCCTGGATCAGCCGGAGGATATTGCGGATATCGATCGGCGTGATCANNTCACCCCGTCCACGCGGTTGGCCAGAAATACCTTCTCGGGATTGTCCACCGCCGACTTGACCGACTGCAGCACCTGGCCCATGTTCATCTCCACCACCACCACGCAACGGGCATTCCGCGTCTTTTCCCTGACCAGCGCCGAGGGGAACGGCCAGAGCGTCTGCAGCTCCAGCAAGCCCACTCTCTCCCCGTGCTTGCGGCGGTCCGTCACCATGTGCAGTGCAGAGCGCGCCGAGGCGCCGTACGAGATGAGAAGCATCTCCGCGTCCTCGACGAAGTGTGCCCGGTAGCGCGTCACCTCGTCCACATGGTTTTCGATCTTGTCCACCAGGTGCCGCAGCAGATCGTGGACGACCGTCGGGTTGTCCGAAGGGAATCCCCACATGTCGTGGAACAGCCCGGTCACGTTGTAGCGATGGACGCCGCCGAAATCGGACATCGGCAAACGGCCGTCTTCCCGCTGCAGATAGGGGTGGTAATCCACCCCTTCCTTGACCGACGTCTTCAGCCGCTCCACCAGGTGGATCTCCCCCGGTTCCGGAATTTCCAGCCGCTCGCGCATGTGGCCGATCACCTCGTCGTACAGGAGGATCACCGGTGTCCGGTAGGTCTCCGAGAAGTTGAAGGCGTCCACCGTGGTCGAAAAGACGTCCTGGTGGTTCGAGGCCGTCAGCGCGATGATCGAGTGATCCCCATGCGTTCCCCAGCGCGCCTGGTTCACGTCCCCCTGGCTCACCTTGGTCGGCAGTCCTGTCGAAGGTCCTCCCCGCTGCACGTTCACGATGACGCAGGGGATCTCCGCCATGATCGCGTATCCGAGCGCCTCCTGCATCAGGGAAAAGCCCGGGCCGCTGGTGGCCGTCATCACCTTGCTTCCCGT
>DIKL01000005.1:0-5272 GCA_002424545.1 Syntrophaceae bacterium UBA5619 | reverse complement strand
TTCTCCGGCAGTCGGCTCGACAACAGTTCCGCGATCTCCGTCGAGGGGGTGATCGGGTACCCCGCGAAGAAATCCAGGCCGGCGTAAAGCGCCGCTTCCACGCAGGCCTCATTTCCCTGGACAAACGTCAATTGGCCGCCCATATCAGTCCTGCTCCGTCAGTACTTCGATCGCCAAATCCGGGCACCTCAGCTCGCACAATTTGCAGCAAACGCAATCCTGAGGTCTCACCGCCACCACCTTGTCCTGGTCATCGAGCTCCAGGACCTTCTTGGGACAAAACTCCACGCAGATCCCGCATCCCTTGCACCAGTCCCTGTTGATCAGATGCTCCTTCAGCTTCAGTTTCGCCATATGCCTTCCCGTCCTGTCGAGATCCTCAAAGGGGAAGCCTCCCCGCGGCAACGACCCGTTGTCCGGATGCCGCCGGGCTTCCCGGATGACGGCGGCGATTCGCCACGATGGATCATTCCTCCCGAAGAAGCGCCCCCGTCGGGTGAAAAAGGGTGGATGGAACACGGGGACAGAAGGATGCGGTCCCTCTGCTGCAGTCTCTTTCGATGGTCCGCCCGGGAGGCGGCGTCGGTTGCGTCCGGTTTGATGGGAACCCTCCTGCAGACAGGCGGAGTATAGTCGAACAGGTCCCTCATGTCAACAGGATTCAGGCGAAAAATTCATGCAAAAAGACCTTTGAAAAATACCGCCGCATGGTCACTCCCGCGGGAGCAGGAGTTCAAAAAGTCTTGAAAGAACTGAATTCCCGCTTTCGAGGGATTGGCGATCTTGCCGGGTTACGGGACAAACTCAAAGGTCTCGCAAATTCGAAAAAAAGTGTGTATGATCGGCCGGCCCGGAGAGACAGGATCCCTGTTCTTTTGCCGCATGTAACAGCCGGACATCACGGATCGCAAAAATTGCTCCGCCCCACTCCGGCGCCTCCCGGCTCGGGGGCGGGATCTTTGAATCCCAGAGGAGGGAAGACCCTATGCATGAAACGAAGCCCTGGTTGAAGTTTTACGGCGATATTCCCGAGAGCATCGACTACCCGCGGGTGACGATGTACGAGGCCCTGCTGCAGACGATCTCCAGGAACCCGGAGACCGTCGCCTACGATTTCTTCGGCACCACCGCCACCTACCGGCAGTTCGGCGAAGAGATCGACCGCTGCGCGGATGCGATGGCGGCCCTGGGGCTGAAAAAGGGCGACCGGATCACGATTTCCATGCCCACCTGCCCCCAGGGGATCATCTGTTTCTACGCGGCCAACAAACTGGGCGCCGTGGCGAGCATGATCCACCCCCTCTCCCCCGCGAAGGAGATCGAGTTCTACTTGAACACCGCGAAGAGCCGCTTTGCGCTGACCCTCGATGCCTTCTACGGAAGATTCAAGGAGGTTCAGGACAAGACGGACCTCAAAACGCTCATCCTCTGCCGGATTCCCGATTATCTCCCGCTCATCAAGAAGATCGGCTTCAACCTGACCAAGGGGAGGAAGATCCCGCCGGTTCCGGAGGACAAGCTGGTTGCGTGGTGGAGCGACCTCATGCGGGAGAGCTACCCGAAGGCGCCGAAGGCCGAGATGGGGACGGACGAGATGGCCGTCATCCTCTTCAGCGGCGGGACGACGGGCGTTCCGAAGGGGATCATGCTCTCCAACCACAACTTCATCAGCGAAGGGATGCAGGTCTCCGTCTGGGGGAGTCTGGGAGGCGGGGACGCGATCCTCGCGATCCTCCCAATCTTCCACGGCTTCGGCCTCGGGGTCTGCATCAACGCCGCCTTCATGGGCGGGGGGAAGAGTATCCTCGTTCCCCAGTTCACGCCGGAGATCGTCGCCGATCTGATCAAGAAGAAGCGGCCGAACTTCGTCGTCGGCGTTCCCACCCTCTTCGAGGCGCTCAGTTCCAACCCCGTGTTTCAGAAGACCGATCTGAGCTGCCTGAAGGCGACCTTCAGCGGCGCCGATACGCTTCCCCGGCCGGTCAAGGAGAGGTTCGAGGCCGTCGTGAAACAGCAAGGGGGGAATGTCCAGCTCCTCGAGGGCTACGGCCTCACGGAGGCGGTGACCGCGATCATGGCGACGCCGCTCAACCAGTACCGCGAGGGGAGTGTGGGTCTGCCCTTCCCCGACATGCTCGCCAAGATCGTCAAGAGCGGGACGACGGAGGAGGCGCCGGTCGGCGAGGAGGGGGAGATCTGCGTGAACGGCCCGGCGGTGATGCTGGGCTACCTCGACCAGCCGGAGGAGACTGCGAACACCCTCAAGACCCACGCGGACGGCAAGATCTGGCTCCACACCGGCGACATCGGAACGATGGATGCCGACGGCTTCTTCTACTTCAAACTCCGCCAGAAGCGGATGATCAAGTCGTCGGGGATGAACGTCTACCCCGCCCAGGTGGAGGACGTCCTCTACCGCCACCCCGAGGTCCTCAAGGCATGCGTCATCGGCGTCCCCGACGAGAAGCAGGTCCAGCGCGTCAAAGGATTCGTCGTCCTCAAGGAACCTGGGAAAGCCGGCCCCGAGCTGGAGAAGGCGATGATCGCCCACTGCCAGGAGCACCTGATCCGCTGGAGCTGTCCCCGGGAGATCGAGTTCCGGGCCGACCTCCCCTGCACGCTGGTCGGTAAGATCGCCTTCACGACCCTGGAGAAGGAGGAGGTCGCGAAGCTCAAGGCCGAGGGGAAGTACTGCGGCGAATGATCCCGGAACGGACGGAAATAAGTCTTCCTGAAGTAAAGCGTCCGGCAATATGTCTTGTAATCTGGCAATTTCAGGAGCAGCATCGTTACCATCAGAAGACTTATCGATTGATCTATAACCATAGATCCATGTAGGGTGTGATGGACTGGATAAGAAAGCCCCGTTTCCCTAAAAGAGTGCAGGGCTTTTTGTTTTAGCCATCCGTGGTATCGGGAGAAATCGGCATACTCGACTCGATGTTTATGGGAGGTTAATCGTATGACGACGAATGCCTTTATAAGTGTTCTCACCCGCGTCCGGCTTTACTCGACCAAAAGATATATCGGAAGCATCATCTTGCTTCTGGCCTGCCTGACCATTCTCAGTCCCGCCTATGCAGCAAAAAGCGGCGACAATGCAACAAGGGACCTGACGGATCTTGACCTCAAGGAACTGATGGAAATTGAGGTCGTCACCGTCTATGGGGCGTCAAAATTCGAACAGAAGATAACCGAAGCGCCGGCGGCGGTGAGCATCGTAACGTCCTCCGATATAAAGCGGTACGGATACCGCACTTTGGCGGATATACTGCGAAGCGTTAGCGGTTTCTATACGACCTACGACCGGAATTATCATTATCTGGGCATGCGGGGGTTTTCAAGACCGGGCGATTATAACTCCCGCTTCCTGCTTTTGGTGGATGGTCATCGGGTCAATGACAATATTTACAATACGGCCTTCATCGGGACGGAGTTTCCTATTGATGTGGACCTCATCGAGCGGGTGGAGGTGATCCGCGGACCGAGTTCTTCGATATACGGGACAAACGCCTTCCTGGGAGTCATCAATGTGATCACCCGAAGAGTAAACGACCTGAAAGGAATGGAGGTCTCAGGCGAGGCCGCCCGGTATGATACCTACAAAGGTCGGCTCAGCTACGGCAGGAGATTCAAAAACGGACTGGAGGCCATTGCCTCAAGTTCAATCTATGACAGCAAGGGGCAAAGTGAACTGTACTATAGAGAATTCAACAGCCCCGCCACCAATAACGGAATTGCCGGAAATGCCGACGGCGATCGATATCACAGTCTTTTCTCGACGCTGATGTTGAAGGGCTTGCGATTGCAGGGAGCTTACGTTTCAAGGGATAAGACCATTCCCACCGCCCCCTGGGATGTCGAATTCAATAATACGGGAACCAAGACCAGCGATGAACGGGGCTATCTGGATCTGAAATACGAGCACATTTTCGACGACCGATCGAACATCACGACAGCCCTTTTTTATGACTACTATCAGTACCGGGGAACCTATATGATCCCGGGGGCGCCCAACAAAGACAGAACCGACGGCCGGTGGTGGGGAGGCGAAGTGAAATTCACCACAAGGATATTGAAGCGACACAACATTATTGCAGGCGGAGAATTCATCGACAACACCCGGCAGGATCAGTCAAACTACAATGAGCAGCCCTATAGCCTGTATCTTGACGACAAAAGGAATTCGCGGACCTGGGCGCTGTACATTCAGGATGAAATCAAGATCCTCGAAAATCTGATCCTGAATGCCGGCTTGCGTCATGATTATTATGATACATTCGGCGGGACCACCAATCCTCGGGTAGCCCTGATCTACCGTCCTGTCGAATCGACANNACGGCATTCCGCGCCCCGAGCCCTTTCGAACTTTACTACAGCGACGGCAATGTCTCATCCAAAGCCAATCCGGACCTGAAACCGGAAACGATAGAGACCTATGAACTGGTTCTCGAACAATCCCTCGGGAAAGGGTTCCGCATGGCAGCCTCTTTATTCTTCAACAAAATCGATGACCTCATTTCACTGGAAACAGACGCCGCGGACGGTCTTGACGTATACAGGAATATCGAGAGGCTGGAGACGAAAGGGGTCGAACTGGAACTGGAAAAAAAGTGGGACAACGGGTTGAAAGGGCTGATCAGCTATACGTACCAGGAAACCGAAAACAAGCAGACCAACGAAGCCGTAACCAATTCGCCAAGACATCTGGCCAAGGCCAATCTGATGGTTCCCCTGCTGAAAGACAAAATCTTTGCCGGTCTGGAAGAACAATACGTGAGTAAAAGAAAGCTCCTGAACGGCTCAGATGCCGGTTCCGCCTTTATAACCAATCTCACTTTTTCGGCCCAAAATTTCATCAAGGGGATGGAAGTCTTCCTGAGTGTTTACAATCTTTTCGGACAGACATACGAAGACCCGGCATCCCGTGAACATCGGCAAGGCGCCATTGAGCAGGATGGCATCGGCTTCAGATTAAAAATNNGTCTATAGATTCTGGTAAGTTAGTCCAGTTTCAGAGGAAAATGCAATCATTTTGCAGAACGCTCATTTCAACCGGGACCAGTGATAAGAGATGGATTTTAAAAAGAAATATGCAGAGATCTTCATGCTGATATTGATTGCGGCGGCGGTTGTGACCCTGCCTGCCCTGGGACAGGAACGAAAACCCGGCGAGTATGAGGTTAAGGCGGTTTTTATCTATAACCTGGCAAAATTTATTGAATGGCCGCATGGATCTCTTGAGAATAGCTCAACCATGACCCTATATGTT
>DIKL01000124.1 GCA_002424545.1 Syntrophaceae bacterium UBA5619 | reverse complement strand
GGGCGCGCCCCGGCGCCTGCGGGCCGCACGCCATGACGGCCAGTACGAAAAATGCAAGCCCTATCCGGATGCGGCAGCCCGACAGTTCCATGTCCGTCAGGCTACCGCATGGATGCCGCGTTTGCAACCGAATAGTGGGAAGGATCGTCAATATTCCTTGCTTCTCCCGGCCATTTTGATAGAGTAGTTCCCGGAAATCTTATGCGCCATTTTGACGTGATCCGCGCGGCAAAGAAGTGTCTATGAAGATCCGGCCTCTGGTTTTCCGCATCATCCCGTACGGATCTGTCTTCTTTTGTTGAGCCCTTTGAAGCGCCCATGAACCGGTGGAAGAAAATCACGCTGATCGCCGTCGGAATCCTGGCCGTCCTGGCCATCCTGATCGCCACGGCATTGCCGATCGTCATCCGCAATCAGGCCGTCAAGATCCTGCGGGAGACAACGGGAAGGAACGTCGGCATCGAAAAGATTTCCCTCAACCCGCTGACGCTGACGGCCTCCGTCCGGGGCTTCACCATCGAGGAACAGGGCGGCGGCCCGTTTCTGTCCATCGGCTCCCTTCGCGCATCGGTCAGCCCGGCGTCGATATACCGGCGCGCGCTGGTGCTCTCCGAGGTTGCGATCGACTCTCCCTCGCTGCGTGTCGTACGGGTCGGGGCGGATCGGTTCAATTTCACCGATATCCTGGAACGCCAGAAGAGGGAAGAGCGGAAGCCGAAGCCGGCCAGCCTTTTCCCCTTTATTTTGAACGATTTTCATTTGAGAAACGGCTCCCTTGACCTGGACGATCAGGCGGTCGCGGGAGGCCGAAAACACAGCCTGCGCAACCTGGAGATCGCCCTCCCCTGGCTGAGCAGCCTCCCGGCCGAGGCGCAGAAACAGGCGACGCCCCGCATCTCCGCAATCGTCAACGACGCGCCCCTCACGCTGGCGGGCAGCGTCAAACCCTTCAGTCCAGACCGGGATTCGTCGTTCCATATCACCCTCGGGAAACTGAGCCTGCCGGAGCTGGCGGTCTATGCCCCGCAAGCCCTTCCGGCGGAGCTGGCCGCGGGCAAGCTGACCCTGGACACCGATCTTCAGTACCGGCAACCCGCGGACGGCAAGCCTGATCTGAGCGCAAAGGGTCTTGTCCGACTGGACACCCTTGATCTGAACCTTCCCGCGGGACAACCGCTGCTCAGGCTCCCCGCGCTGGAGGTCAAAATCGCCGATCTGAAACTGTTCGCGGGCCTGTTCGCAATCGAGGCGGTCACGTTGGAGAGCCCGGAGTTGTTCGTCAGCCGCGACCGGCGGGGCGAATGGATGTACCAGGAGCTGCTTCGGCAAAAGACGGAAAAAACGACGATCGCTTCGGCCGAAAAAAAACCGGAAGACAATGCCGTCCCGCCGACCGTTTCCGCCGGGGCGCCTTCGACGGTTTCGGTTCCGCAGGACAAGAACAACGGCAATCAGGCCGGGGCGACGCAATTTTCCGTTGCCTCTTTGGCGCTGAAGAACGGCCGCGTCCATTTCCGCGACGATCTTCCTTCGGGAGGATTCCAGGCAGACGTGGAGGAGATCGCCCTGAATGTCCGGAACGTCGCCAACCGTCCCGGACAGACCGGGCAATACGATCTGGCCCTGCGCATTGACCAGGAGACCCGCCTGGCCTCCGAAGGAACCTTCGCCATCGCCGAACCGACCGCAAGGGTCTCCGCCCGACTGACGGGGCTTCCGTTGCAGAAGGGTTGGCCCTATCTCGCCGAATATTTGACCGCTCCACTCCAGGGCATGGTCGATCTGTCGGGAGATGTCGCTTTCAGTAAAAAAGATGGATTGATCGCCGAAAAAGGCAGCCTGTCCCTGAAGAACCTCTCCGCCCGATACGGCGACGGGGAAGGGCTGACGTTCGCGCGCCTGACGATCGACGACGTGAACTTCCGACAAAAGGAGAACCGGCTGCAGATCGGCGGGGTCAAGCTCTCGGGTGGCGAGATCTCGCTCTCCCGCGAAACCGACGGAAAGCTCTCCATGCTGTCTCTGCTTGCGCAAGGCGGGAAACAACCGTCCGCTGAAAAGGGGATCTCTCCGAACGCGGGCCAGGAAGGCCCGGAGACCAAAGGTCACCCGGCGGTCAAGGTCGCCCAGGCGAAACCGGAAGCCGCCAAACCGCTCACCTACCGGCTCAAAAGGCTCGAACTCGACCGGTTCAACGTCGCGTTCACCGACAAGACCCTCCCCCCTAAACCCCGTTTCACGCTGCGGGAGACAAACCTTGTTCTCGCCGACCTGAACGGTCCCGAACCCCGGCCCGCGAAGTTCCGGTTCGCCTCGACCTTCGGAAAGGATGCCTCTCTCAAGGCCGCGGGCAACCTCACCCCCGATCCCTTCCATTACCAGGGCGATCTGCGGATCAACCGCCTGCCTGTCCGTGACTTCGAGGCCTATTATCCCGAAACCCTCAATCTCCGGATCATCGGCGGCCTTCTGGACACGACGCTGGCGCTGGATGTCGCCCTGAAGGAAGGGGCGGCGACGGGACGCATCCACGGAGACGCCGGCCTCGGCGCCTTTCATGCGGTCGACACCGTCGAAGAGGCGGATCTTCTGAAGTGGCAGAGGCTTCAAGTGGACTCGATCGACTGCAATCTCAAACCGCTTCGCCTGGAGATCGGCCAGGTGTCTCTCAACGAGGTCTATTCTCGGATCATCATCCGTGAGGATGGAACGATCAACCTTCAGGACCTGATCCGGAAGGAGGAGAAGATCGCCGGCGCGGACAAGGCCGCCCCGGTCGCGGCAGCGGCGGCCATTCCACCGAAGAACGAAAAGACGGCGTCGACGACTACCCGCATCGGCACCGTCACGATTCTGGACGGCACCGTGGCCTTCACCGACAAACTTCTGCCGAACGATTTCGAGACCACCTTCTACAACCTGGGGGGGCGGATCAGCGGCCTGACCTCCGAGGCCTCCCTGCTGGCTGACGTGGATCTCCGGGGCAATCTCGAAAACCACTCGCCGCTTCGGATCAGCGGCAAGATCAACCCGCTGCGGGAAGACCTCTTCGTAGACCTGAAGATCTCCTTTTCGGACATCGAACTCTCGCCGATGAGCCCTTACACCGAAACCTATCTGGGATACATCCTGAAACAGGGGAAACTCTTCCTCGATCTGTCGTATCACATCGAAGACAAGAAGCTCGTCTCGGAAAACAAGATCCGGGTCGATCAGTTCACCTTCGGCGACAAAGTGGAAAGCGACAAGGCCACAAGCCTCCCGGTCAAGCTGGGACTCGCGCTGCTGAAGGACCACCGGGGGGAAATACACCTGGACGTCCCGGTGACGGGACGGATCGACGATCCCAAATTCAATATCTGGCGGATCGCCTTCCAGGTCCTGAAGAACCTGCTCGTGAAAGCGGCTACCGCCCCCTTCGCGCTTCTCTCTTCGCTCTTCGCGGGAGACGGCGACCTGAGCTTTGTCGCCTTCACCCCCGGGTCCGACACTCTGCAGCCTTCCGAGGAGAAGAAACTCGAAGCCCTGGCGAAGGGTCTCAACGAGCGCCCGGCGTTGAAGGTGTCGCTGACGGCCTACGCGGACAGCGACAAGGACGCCGAAGGATACCGGAACGAGTTGCTGGAACGGAAGCTGAAGCGGGAAAAATTTCTCTTCCTGACCCGGGAGCGTCAACTCGCCGCCGGGGAGAGCGCACAGACGATGACCCTCACCGCGGAGGAGCGGTCGATCTACCTGAAGGCCGTGTACGCCAAGGAGAAGTTTCCCAAACCGCGCAACGCGCTGGGCGTGGAGATCCGACTGCCGGATGCGGAGATGGTCAAGTTGATCCTCGCCAACACCAAGGTCGGCAAGGACGAGCTGGAAGACCTGACGCGCGAGCGTGCCAACGCCGTGAAGAGTTATCTCATCGGAAAAGGGAAAGTCGCCGCCGAGCGGATCTTCGAGAAGAACGACGACATCTTCAAAAATCCCGTGAAGGTCGAAACGCCCCGGAGCCGGGTGGAGCTCAACGCGCTCGCTTCATAACGAACGGGGAAACCGACCCGGCCGCCATCCAAGAATCCTGTGTAATATGTTTAATATGTCTTGACTTTTCCGGGAATGAGCATAGGGTGTAAGCAGCATAGTGATTGACAAAGAGAATTGTACCTAATACTGGCCATTAAA
>DIKL01000043.1 GCA_002424545.1 Syntrophaceae bacterium UBA5619 | reverse complement strand
TTCAGACCGAAAAATGGGGAGGAATGCTGTTTCCGGAGTTCTTCGGGCTCATGCGGGACGGGACGGAACAACCGCCGCCCGCTCTTTTGTTTCCGTTTCACCTCAAGGAAAAGGAAGGGAAGGAAGGGGGGCATTATTTCCTGGTTGAATACAGCAGCCCGGGTCGCTTTCTACGGATCACCATTGAAGATGCCGTTTCGTCCCGTCTCCAGTTGAAACACATTCCGCACCGCGTCGTCGATCAGAACGTCGGAAGCTCTTTCCTCCCCGATGTCACCCTGGTGGCGGAACAAATTCACCGGGGAATATGGCGGGAATGCATGAACAACCGCATAGAATTCAATGAAAATCCGGATCACCGGCCTGATCTGTTCCGCCATTTGCGACGGGAAGGATTGCCACATCTCCAGACGCTGCACTTTACCTGGCCGACGGACGACATCCGGATGCTTCTCATGGAAAAGCGGGAGACGCCCAACGCATTGAGTGAATACTTAAGCGTGCTGGTCAAGGAGATCCAATTGCTGGAGGATCCCCTGGTCCTCGCCTGCCTGTCCCGGGGAGATATTGTCGAATTGATCTCGGAGCCGCACCATGTCTATTTCGATGTATCCCGCTTCGGCGCCTGCCTGAATATCGGCTTTGACGAAAGGCGAACGGTTTTAAACCTGGAGGATTATCTTGCCCGGATGCCCGTTCTGCTCCAGGCCGTCGAGGCCCGTCGAGACGCGCTGCGGGGGGTGAGGCTTTTTTTGATTCATCATGCGACATCCGAAGTGATCGGTTTGCTCGATGCCTTCCGGGAAGCCGGATGTGACGCGCTGACCACCTTTTTCGTCAGGTATTCCGGCGTCGTGCCGGAAACCTACCTCGAGACCCTCATGTCTCTGTCTCCGGAAGTTTTCCGATTTTACGGTTTGCAGAAGCTGGAGTCGCGGAAAAAAATCACCGGGACGTATGCCTTCTCCCGCCAGTATTCGCCGCTCTCCGGATTGGAAGAGATCGAAAAGACCATTTTTGCGGGAGGATGCGATTTCTTCGGGGCGATGCGTCTCGCCGCCGGTCACCTCTTTTTACAGGAAATCCTGCTGGCACGGAAAAGGGGCGAACAGGTCCTGCTGGTGGAAGACGGCGGCTACCTGGCGCCGCTTCTCAATCGATTGTGCCTGGAAAACCGGACGGTCGGCGATGTATTCGATCATTTTCATATCGAGGCGCCTTCCGGCGAGGATCGGTTGCCTTTCAAGACGTGGCTGGAAAACGTTTTTCTGGGCGGAATCGAACATACGAAAAACGGATATGATTACAATTCGGATGTCCTGCGGGAGTTCGGCAAACTTCAATTCCCCGTGGCGAGCATTGCCGTCTCCGTCATCAAGCGGGGACCAGAAGCCAGGGAATGCGCCGTTTCCATTCTCAATGCCGTCGAAAATATTCTTCACCGCCTGGGGATGCTCCTTTCCCGAAGGAACGTTTTGATTCTCGGCTCCCAGGGGGCCATCGGCGGATCCCTCAAAGAGGAACTCCGGTTTCGTATCCGGACCGGTAGCCTGTTCGGCGTGGATATCGCCGCGGACCCCGGCAAAACGGAGCGAGACACCGTTTCGGAGGCATCGACCATAGACGCCCTGGGCTCCGACGTCCTGCCGGATATCGATATGGTCATCGGCGTGATCGGACGGTCCGTCTTTCTGGACAGACATCTGGAAGCGATCCTGCTTAATGGGCATCAGAAAACCCTCATTTTTGTCAGCGGCTCTACAAAAACGGTGGAGTTTACGGATCTGGAAAATTACCTGCAATCCCTTTGCGACCGAGAGAATCCGAAAATCGGTGAACGCCCGGTGCGGGTTTCCGTAACGTCGTTCCGGGATCTTCAGACCGGGGTTCTGCAGGGATATGAAGCTTCCGTGGACTTCCCGGATGATCCTTCGAAAAACAAGGTCCTCTACCTGTTGGGCGAATTCATGCCGATCAATTTTCTCTATTATGGAATCCCTCGGGAAGTGGTGGACGAGGTGATGGCGCAGTTGTTTACGGTATCCTGCGGTCTCGTGAAACGACAGCGATCGGCGGATCCATTGCCTCCGAAACTGCTGGCGGTCGATCGGGAAATCGATGCCGATGCGGTTCCCTATGAGAAAAGCGATGCGCGGCCATAGGATTCATGCCTGCGAGGGTTCCAGCATACAAATCTCTTCGGCGTGATAGGAGCTGCGGACCAGCGGGCCGCAGGCTGCCCGCGCGAAACCCATCTTCAAAGCGACCTCCCGCCATTCGTTGAACTCTTCCGGTGGGATAAATCGGGCCACGGGAAGGCAGTCCCTTTTCGGCTGGAGATACTGCCCCATCGTCAGGATCCGGCAGCCGGCCTCCAGCAGATCGCGGAGCGTCGCTTCGATCTCGTCGGGCCGTTCGCCGAGACCGAGCATCAGTCCGGACTTGACCGGCATGCCGGGCGCCAGGGAGACGGTCCGCCGGAGAAGTTCCAGGGACCGGCCATAAATCGCCTCCGGCCGGACCTCCGGATACAGACGCGCCACGGTTTCCAGATTGTGGTTGAGGACGTCGGGACGGGCTTCCAGAACGGTCCGAAGCGCCGCCGCATCGCCCTGGAAATCGGGGATCAGGACCTCGATGCGCGCCGAAGGCCGATGAGAGCGGACCGAACGGATCGTCGCGGCAAAAGCGCCGGCCCCGCCGTCGGCCAGGTCGTCACGAGTCACCGACGTGACCACGACATAAACCAGCGACATCCGAACAACCGCCTCGGCGACCCGCCGGGGTTCGTCCGGATCGGGCTTCCCCGGCATTCCCTGCGTCACGGCGCAAAAGCGGCAGCGCCGCGTGCAGACATCCCCTAAAATCAGAAAAGTCGCCGTTCCCCGGGAAAAACACTCCCCCGCGTTGGGACAGCGCGCCTCCCGACAGACCGTGTGCAGATGTCCGTCGTCCAGCAGGGAGCGGGTCCGGGAAAACGCCGGATCGGACGGCAACGGCCGGCCCAGCCAACCGGGTTTCGGGACGGACCTCTTTTCCGGCGGTTTTGGTTTCATCGTTTCACCCGACGCCGTATTTCGCAACAACCCCAACCCTCCACAGGATGAAATCAGGCTGCATGAGTGCCGTTTACCGGCCCAACGGCGGATCGGCCGGAGCGGGAAAGCCGGGCGTCAGATCGCCCGGACCAGTCGGACCATAGATGTCCTGCAAGAAACCGGCCCCGCCATGCTTCGGGCAAGTCTCGGCCGGCTCGGTCCCCGAGAGAAAAAATTCCTCCCGCTTTACCGGACAGCCTTCGGCTGCCGGGTAGCCCGTTTCAGGATCGATCAAGATGGATACAACGCCCTCCGGCTGTGGAAAATCGACAGCGGGTTTGTCTTTCAGGGCCGCCGTCATGAACCGTCCCCACACGGGCGCGCAGGCGGCGCCCCCGGTAAATCCTCGGCCCAGGGATTTGGGCTTGTCATATCCCATCCAGACGCCCGTGATGAGGTCCGGGGTGTAGCCGATGAACCAGGCGTCCCGGTAGTCGTCGGTTGTGCCGGTCTTCCCGGCGGCCGGCCGGTTCCGGCTGAAGCCCGCGAGCGATTTGGCCGTCCCGTAAGCGAGCACGTCCCGGAGCATCTGGGTCGTGATGAAGCCGACGGCCGGCGAGAGGACCGGGGTCACGGCGGGGGGATTTTCAATCCAGGCGTCATGGGGCCGGTCATAAATCCGAATGATCGTCCGCGGCTCGGCCCGCGATCCGCCGTTCACCAGCGGGATGTAGGCCGCCATCAGCTCGTTCAGCGTGACCTCGTCGGTGCCCAGCGCCAGCGAAAGGTCGTTGGGCGAGCGCAGCGAAAGTCCCAGCGTCCCGGCAAAGTGAACGAAATACGGAACGCCGATGGCATCGAGCAGTTTGACCGTGATGATGTTGTCCGAATAGGCCAGGGCCCGCCGCAGCGAAATCTCGCCGTGGCGCTCCCTCGCGTAGTTCTGCGGTTTCCACGATTGACGCTCGCCCCAGGTGTAGGCGACCGGATCATCGTTCCAGATGCCTCCGGCAGGAAAGCCTTTCTCCAGGGCCGCCGCATAAATCAGAGGTTTGATGGCCGATCCGGGCTGCCGTTTGGCAAAAAAGGCGCGGTTGTACGGATTCTGCTTGAAATCAACCCCGCCGACGGCCGCCAGCACATCGCCGGTCCCGGGATCAAGACACAGCAGCGCGCCCTGCAGCTGGGGAGAGATCCGGCGGACGCCTTCACGCAAGACCTGTTCGGCCAGCCGCTGCAGTTTCAGATCCATGGCCGCGGTCACTTCCATTCCACCGCGTTCGATGACCGACTCTCCGAACCGTTCGCTCAGCTTGTGGCGAACATGGGCAAGATAATACGGGGCTTCCGTGGGTTGTATGACCGCTATCGGTTGAACCCTCAGCTTTTTTTCCTGCGCGGCGGTGATCATCTTGACGGCCGCCATGCGTTTGAGGACGAGGTTCTTGCGATCGCGGGTGATCGCAGGCTTTCCCAGCGGATTGTAGCGGGTGGGGGCTTTGGGAACCCCGGCCAGCAGCGCGCATTCGGCGTCGGTCAATTCGGACGGGTATTTGTCGAAATAGAGACGGGCGGCCTGGACAATGCCCCAGGCCCCGTTTCCGAAATAGACCTCGTTGAAATACATCTCGAGGATCTGCTTCTTGGTATATTTGCGTTCGTATTCCAGGGCCAGCAGGCCTTCCTTGACCTTCCGGCCGATCGTTTTCTCCCCGGAAAGGTATTTGTTCTTGATGAGCTGCTGGGTGATGGTCGACCCCCCTTCGGCCATTTTCCGTTTGGCGACATCCTTCACCAGCGCGCGCGTAATCCCGCGGATATCGATCCCGCCATGCTCGTAAAAACGGGCGTCTTCGACGGCCACAAGCGCGTTTTGCAGAAAGACGGGGATCTGGTCGATGGCGGCCGAATATCTTTTCTCCGGTAAAATCCGTCCCACGAACCGATTCTGGTTGTCGAACACCTTGATGGAAACATAACCGGGCGGAAAGGGAGGGTAGGCAGCCGTTTTTCCCTGAGCCGAAGCCGCTGAGACCAGCAGCAGTCCCAGCAGCAGTCCCGAAACCGACAGGATTGTCTTTTGGCCGAAACCACTCCGATAGAAAACCGTCATAATTTTATAGAAAATCCTGACGGATCGGCGTGAAGGTGTCGATCAGCCGGGCGGTCGGCGTCAACAGTTGAATCCGGTGCGGCAGATCGGGGGGAACGGCGACCATGTCCCCGGGAACAAGCCGGGCGGATTCCTCGCCGATAAAAAAAAGAACCTCCCCCTGGGCGATATAGGTGACCTGCTCGTGGGGGTGGCTGTGGGGCGGATCGGGATTGGCCGCCGGGCCGTCCGCGAAATCGAAGGCGACCATCATCAGGTGGTCCGTATGGAGGATCCGGCGCTTCCGCGTCGGGGTGATCTCGACGGGTTTGACTTCTTTGATTTTGCTGACTTTCATCTCTTCTCCTTGTCGGTGTTTTCCGGTTCAACCCTGCCGGGGTCGACCGGAACGTTGAAGGCTTTTTTTCAAGCCGTTAGAATTTGTAGGCCTCTTTCGCCAGGCGATACGCTAGATCGACCGCCACCTCGGCCGCCTCGTCTTCGTCCAGTTGATGCCGGCCGACCAGCTCCGCCAGAAACGCGCAGTCGATCCGCCGGGCCATGTCGTGCCGGGCGGGGATGGAGAGAAAGGCCCGCGTGTCGTCGTTGAAGCCGACCGTGTTGTAGAATCCGGCCGTCTCCACGACCAGGCGTTTGAAGCGCATCATCCCCTCGGGGCTGTCGAAGTACCACCAGGGAGGCCCGAGCCGGAGGATCGGGTAATGGCCGGCCAGCGGGGCCAGCTCGCGGCTGTAGGCGGTCTCATCGAGCGTGAAGAGAACCACCGTCAGGCCGGGCTCGTTTCCGAAACGGTCCAGCATGGGCTTGAGGGCCCGGGTGTAGTCGGTCCGCAGCGGAATGTCGGCCCCCTTGTCGCGTCCGAACCGCCGGAAGAGCGTTTCGTTGTGGTTCCGGAAGGCGCCGGGATGGATCTGGATGACCAGGCCGTCGTCGAGACTCATTCGGACCATCTCCGTAAGCATCTGCCCCCGGAAGAGTTCGGCCTCCCGCGTGTCCAGTTCCCCCTGGAGGGCCTTCGCAAAAAGGGCCCGGCAGGCGGAGATGTCGAGGTCGGCCGTCATGGCGCTCGGGTGGCCGTGGTCGGTGGAGGTGCAGCCCATCTCCTTGAAGAACCAGCGCCGCGCCGCCAGCGCGCTGAGGTACCCCTCCCAAACGGCGGTATCCTCTCCCGTAATTTCTCCCAGCCGGGCGACGTTTTTCGCAAAGCCGGGGAATTCCGGATCGACTACCGGATCGGGCCGGAAGGCGGGAACCACCTTGCCCTTCCAGCCGGAGGAGACAATCTTCCGGTGGTGTTCGAGAGAATCCAGCGGAGAATCCGTCGTCGCGAGCGCCTCGATGTTGAAGCGGTCGTAGAGCGCCCGGGGCCGGAACTCGGGCCTCGGAAGCGCCGCCGCCAGCCGGTCGTAGATTTCATCCGCATTGGCCGGATCGAGGCGCCGATCGATGCCGAAGAGGAAATAAAAGACGTGTTCGAGCCACATCCGGGAGGGGGTCCCCCGGAAGAGGTGATAATGCTCGGCGAAGAGGCGCCAGATTTTCCGGGGATCGGTTTCGACCGGACCCTGGTCCTCCCGCGGAATGCCCAGTTTTTCCAACGGAACGCCCCGACTGTAGAGCATCCGGAAGAGGTAGTGGTCCGGAACCAGGAACAGATCTGTCGGGTTTGAAAAGGGGACATCGTCGGCATACCAGCGCGGATCGGTGTGACCGTGGGGGCTGATGATGGGAAGATCTTTGACCTCGCCGTACAGACGGCGGGCGATTTGCCGCTGCGCGGGATCGCTCGGGAAAAGGCGATCATTGTCCATGACGATGGCTCGTCCCATGGCGCTCTCCTGCATACATTTCATTGATGCGGGGATTACATATCACAAACCGGGGACAAAATGAACCCGGCCTTTTTTTACAACAGTTTTTTCACGAAGTGCTTTTCCAACCGCGCATATTGGGGCAGCGGACCGCCGATCAGCGGAGTCGCATATTCCAGAAACGCATCGGTCACCCCGGTTCCCTCCGCGTCGATAAACTCTCGCGGCATCTTCTTTTCCCGGTTGGCGACCTCTTCCAGCGAAACGATCCCGGTTTTGCACGCATACCCTTCACCCGGCTCCCGCTCGAGCGTCACCATCCATCCGGATTTTCCCTCGACCGCGTGTCTCACCGCCTGCGCGCCGGTGGCATACGCCTCCTCCACGTCTACCGGGGAGGCGAGCAGCGCGGAAACCCGCTGAATCGTCCCGGGCTTGTCCGCCCTCGCCTTGATCTTCAGACCGTCCGCGATGATGCCGCAAAGCGTCTCTCCGACCCCGCCGAGCTGCCGGTGTCCGAATCGGTCGGTATCGAGCGACCGTTGCGAGGCGGTCAGGTAATCGCCGTTTTCATCCCTCAACCCCTCGCAGCAGGTGATCAGCGCATAACCGAGTTTGCGGTAAACCCGCTCCACGTCGGAGAGGAATTTGTCCCTGCCAAACGGGATTTCCGGAAGAAGGATGATATGGGGGGCGTCGTCCGGCTGCTGTCTGGCAAGCGCCGTAGCGGCCGTGATCCAGCCGGCGTTGCGCCCCATGGTCTCGACGACCTTGATCGTGTCGCTCGTGTAGATCGCCTCGGTGTCGAGGCCGGCGTCCCGAACCGAGAGGGCGAGCCATCTGGCGACGCTGCCGTAGCCCGGACAGTGGTCGGTGATCGGGAGGTCGTTGTCCACCGTTTTCGGCAGTCCCATGACGGAGAGTTCGTAACCCTTCTCGCGGGCCAGCTTGAAAACCCGGTTCGCGGTGTCCATCGAATCGTTTCCGCCCGCGATGAAGAAGTAGCGGATATCGTGCGCGGCGAGAACCTTCAGGATCCGGTCATAATCCTCCTCCCTGAGCTTGTGCCGGCTCGAACCGAGTAACGACGACGGCGTTTGACGGAGCAGCGAGATGGTCCTTGGGGTTTCCCGATTCAGGTCGATCATGTTTTCGTGGAGCACCCCGAGAATGCCGTGGATCGAACCATACATCGCACTGATTTCCTTGTGCTTCTTCGCCTCCTCGATCGCGCCGCAGATGCTGCTGTTGATCACCGCCGTCGGTCCGCCCGACTGCGCGAAAATGGCTTTCCCCGCTGCGCCCATTTCTCCCTCCTTACCGGATGTGCCTTGTCAGCGTGTCCAGATGGATGTCCCGGTTCTTCATCAGAAAATCGACCGCTTCTTCCGTGGAAACGCCCGCATGCACCACCCGATTCACGGCAAGCGCCGTCGCCAGCGGATCGTCCTTCCCCGGGAAAAGAATGTTCCGGCCCACCAGCGCTCCCCGCACATTGGCGCCCGCCTGCATGCCCGCGACGAATTCCCGGATCGTGCCGGTCGGGTCGCCCTTCGATTCCCCGCCCAGCATCAGCAACGGGAGCGTCGTCGCCCTGACGACGCGGGCGTAGTCTTCGCAAAACGGGATCTTCAACCAGAGGTTCCGGGAGGAATCGCCCATCGCCGAGGCGACTCCGATGGCCTTCATCATCTCCACCGGCGTTTTTTGAACCTTGTACCCCTCGGACGAAACATACAGGATCTCGAGGAAACAGGGGATCTCGTGCCGGTTCAGTTCGCTGATGATGTCGGCGTTGTAGCGCATCGTTTTCGCGGAATCCGCGCTGGTCGTCTCCAGACGGAACATCGTCTTGGCGGCATCCAGACCGAGCAGCCGGAGGCTATCCACGGAAAAACTGGTGAACGTGTCGTCCATTTCAAACGCCGTTCCGGAGAGCCCGCCCCGGTTCATCGAACCGAGCATCACCTTTTCATCCAGAAACGACGGTCCGCCGCCCTGCTTGACGAGATGGTTGACGATGAAAAGGTCCTCGATCACGTCCGTCGTCGCCATGATCCCGTCCACATCCGGATGGGTGACGACCCGGAGCACCCGTCCGAGGTACTCCTGCCGGTCGCACATGCCGACGGGATCGTCACCGGAGCGGGTCACCATCCGGGCCGGATGATCCGCCGCGAGGATCGTGAGCTTGCCGTCGCGGGTGAGACCTTTCCGTCTCTTCCTCGTCTCGGCCTCCCGGAGAATGACCTCGGGGCTGTTGACCCGAACCCCGGTGATTGCGTTGAAAATCGTGTCCGGAAAGTATCTCTTTACCTCGAAGCAATAATCGCCTACGGCGTATTTTGCCATCCCTTTCCTCCTGCTTGATTCATAATTGTAACGCCTGTGGCGGCATAATGACATGCAATCCCATATTTTTTACCCGGATTGAGAATCGGATCCCGGAAGCTCGCATCGGATGAACATCCCACGGAAGCGCCTCAGGGCATCAGCCAGTTCGGCAGCGCCGTGGTCATCCAGGGTATGTAGGTCGTCAGCAGAAGCACAATCACCATTGCCGGCCACAACAGCAGCATCGATCGGGTGCATTTTTCCATCGTGGTCTTCCCGACCGTGCAGCCGACAAAGAGCCCGGCCCCGACCGGCGGGGTGGTCAACCCGATCGCCATGTTCACCATCAGCACGATCCCGAACGTCACCGGGTTCATTCCCACGGTCTGAACCACCGGTAACAGGACCGGCGTGACGATCACGATCAGCGGCGCCACGTCCATGATCGCCCCCAAAAAAATCAGCAGAATGTTGATCAGAAACAAAATGACGAACGGATTGTCGCTGATCGACAAAAAGAACTGGGTCACCAGCGTCGGGATATGGAGGAAGGTCATCATCCAGGCAAATCCGGACGCGCAACCGATCAGCAACATGACGATCGCCGTGGTCTTGACCGAATCGACGAAGATCGGCCACAGATCGACGATTTTCATCTCGCGGTAGATGACCAGCCCCAGAAAGGCGGCATAGAACACGGCGACCGCGGAGGCCTCCGTGGCGGTGAAGATGCCGAAGGCGATCCCGCCGACGATGATCACCGCCGCAAAGATGCTCAGCAGGCCGTCTCTGGCGATGACCAGCGACCTCCTGAGCGGCGGCCGCTTTTCGCGGGGATAGCCCCGCTTCAGCGCCAGCAGGTAGCAGGTGATCGCCAGCAGCGTTCCCATCAGCATTCCGGGAAGGTAGCCGGCCAGAAACAGCTTTCCGATGGAGACCCCCCCGGCCACCATCGCATAGATAACCATGTTGTGGCTCGGGGGAATGATGATCCCCTGGACGGAGGAGGCCACGGTGAGTGCGGTGGCAAACTCCCGGTCGTATCCCTTCTGGACCATCATCGGGATCATGATCGGACCCGTCGAAGAGATGTCGGCCACGGCGGACCCGGAAACGCCGCCGAAAAACATCGAGTCGATGCAATTGACCATCGCCAACCCCCCCGGAAATGGGCCGACGATTATGTAGGCGAAATCGACGATCCGCCGGGCGATCCCGCCTTTGGCCATGATGGCGCCCGCCAGGATGAACAGCGGAATGGCCAGCAGCGGAAAGGATTGCATGCCGGACCCGACGCGCTGGACGATCATCGCCGTCCCCAGGCCGGTGTACTGGGCCGTGAGCAGTGCAGCAATCCCCAGACTGAACGCGATCGGAACGCCCAGCAGGATCAACACGAGAAAGGAGCCCAGCAGCAATATGCTTTCAACCATTCCGGGTTCCTCCCCCGGCGGCATAATAACGGACCACGCCGCCGACCGCCCTGATCAGCGCAAAAACGACCATCAGCCCCCCGGCGAGGGGAAGGACCAGATAGGTGTACCCCACGGCGAGCGGCAGTGAGGAGAGCGTACCGCTCATCGTCTTCTGGACCAGAAAAATGCCGCGCTCCAGCAAAAAAAGAGCAAACACCGCAATCAGAACATCCGTTGCCGCCTTCAGCCAGACCCGGACCGCTTCAGGCAGTCTCGACACCACCAGCTCCAGGCTCATGTGGGACTCTGTCCAGACGCAGGCGGCGGCACCCAGCAATCCGATCCACATCAGCGAGATCACGGAAATCTCCTCGATCCAGAAGGGACTGAAATTCAGCACATACCTCGAGAAGACCTGCCAGCAGATCAATGCCGAAAGGATGATCAGGATGACGGCCGTAACCGCGGTGATCAGTCTTTCCGCACGGTCAAGCCAGCGGATGATGAGAGGTCCGGACACATTTCTCTCCTGCAAGGAAAACACGGTCACGGGCCTCCACGACCCGTGACCGCGGTAGGGGACAAGATCAGCAAATGGCTATTTTTGCTTGACGATCGCATCGATGAGGTCCGCGCCGACAACCGGTTCGAACTGCTTGTAAATCGGCTTGGCAAGCGCCTGGAACTCCCGGATGTCGTTCACCTCATTGAAGACCATCCCCTTGGCCTTGAGCTGTTTGACCGCATCGTCGATATACGACGCCCAGATCTTCCGCTGGTAGGGAATCGCCTGGGCCGCCGCATCCATGATCGCCGTCTGGACATTTTTCGGAGCCGAATCGAACACCTGCTTGCTCATCACCAGGATATCCGGAATGGAGGTATGGCGCGTGTAGGAGAAGTATTTGCAAACCTCCTGCATGTTGAAGGTCAGGACCGTCGGCTCGTTGTTCTCCCAGCCGTCGATGACCTTCTGCTGCAGGCCGACATAGACTTCCGATTGCCCCATCGGCACCGCGGTGGCGCCGAAGGCGTTGATCGTGTCGATCAGCGGTTTGCTCTGCATCACCCGGATCTTCTGTCCTTTCAGGTCCGCCGGGACCTTTACCGGCCCCACCTGCGAGGTCACGTTGCGGAACCCGGCATCCAAGAAGGCGAGCCCCTTGAATCCGTTTTTCTCGAGATCCTTCATCAACCGGGTCCCGATGGCGCCGTCGAGAACCGCGTGCTGGTGCGCGCCGTTTCGCCATATGAACGGCAGGCTGACCACCTGCAGACTGGGAGCGAACTGTCCGAGCGGCGCGGAGGAAACTTTGGTGATTTCGATCGCCCCTACCTTGACCCCTTCAATGTAGTCTTTTTCCTGTCCCAGCTGGCCCGCCGGATAGACCGTGATCTTCACCTCCCCCTTGGTCGCTTTGCCCACCTCGTCGGCAAAGTACGTCAGGGCTTTGTGGACCGGGTGCGTATCGGGAAGGACCGAGGCCAGTTTCCAATTGTACTTGGCCGTCGCCGCGAATCCCGTCGCCGAGAAGGCCAGGAACAGACCGATCATCAACAGACAGCCGATCATGAATCTACGTTTTTTCATTTTTCTCTCCTTTCATGTGATGGATGTATCGGGAAAAACATTTTCACCTCGCGAGCCACCCGCCGTCGACGGCGACCGTATAGCCGTTCACGTAACGGGAGGCCTCCGAGGCAAGAAAGACGACAACCCCCTGCAGGTCCTCCGGGACTCCCCACCTCCCCGCCGGGATCCGCTGGAGGATCTCTTCGCTCCGCTTCGCGTCCTGGCGGAGCAGCGCCGTGTTGTCGGTCGCCATGTACCCCGGCGCGATCGCGTTGACATTGATGTCGTATTTCGCCCATTCGTTAGCCAGGAGCCGCGTGATCCCCATCACCCCGCTCTTGCTCGCCGTGTAGGACGGGACCCGGATCCCCCCCTGGAAGGAGAGCATGGAGGCGACATTGATGATCTTCCCCCCCGTCTTCTGTTTCACGAATTGCCTCGCAACCGCCTGGGCGAAGAAGAAGACCGTCTTGAGGTTGATGGCCATCACGTCG
Organism: Syntrophaceae bacterium UBA5619; assembly: GCA_002424545.1. Lineage (GTDB taxonomy): Bacteria > Desulfobacterota > Syntrophia > Syntrophales > UBA5619 > UBA5619. Next base: position 400 of record DIKL01000043.1, on the reverse strand, counting down.
TCCCAGTCCTTTTCAGAAAACTCGATGGCATCCGCCCGGCGGATGATCCCCGCGTTGTTGACCAGGATATCGACCATGCCGAATCGGCCGACGGCCTTGTCGACAATGGATTCGATCAAACGGATATTCGAGAGGTCCGCTTCGATTCCCAGGAATTCCCGCCCCCTCTCCCGTACCTGTCTTTCCGTTTCCTCCAGGTGGTTGATATCGATCCCGACGATATCCGCCCCCGCCTCCGCCAGACCCAGGGCCATCCCCTGCCCGAGGCCCGTTCTGGAACCGGTGACGACAGCCACCTTCCCCGTCAATTGGAAAGCATCCAGGATCATGCGAAACCTCCTTTCAAACAGCTACTTCAGCGTCGACATGGGCACCTCGTCCATGTCCGTGAAGGTCTGAT
>DIKL01000056.1:20944-39260 GCA_002424545.1 Syntrophaceae bacterium UBA5619 | reverse complement strand
AGACGGGTTCACCGGACGCTTACGACAATCGGGACCTGACCCAGCGTCCCAAATGCAAACGGCCGGCCCGGCGCCATGGCCACCTGCCAGAAATGCATGCGATTGCCTTTCCGGTTCATCAGATTTTTGACCAGGTCGTAGTCTCCGACGGAGACGCCCCCCGTTGAAACGATCAAATCCGCTTTCATTGCGGCCCGGAATTTCAGGATCAGATCCTCCCGGCGGTCCCTCGCGATGCCGACACGAAGCGCGACGGCGCCACAGTCCCCGACCAAGGCCGCCAGCGCGTAGCTGTTGCTGCAGAAGCTTTTGCCGGGCGCGGGCGTTTCGTCGAGTTCCGCAAGCTCGTTTCCGGTGGCCACGACAGCCACCAGCGGCCGCCGATGAACCGGGATAACGGCACGCCCGAGCGCGGCCAGCGTGCCGATATCCGCCGACCGGATGAGGGCGCCTCGTGAAATGATCTCTTCACCCATCCGGAGATTTTCACCCGCACGGCGGACCGCCCGGCCCTGGACCGCCTCGACAAGAACGGCAACCCGTCCGTTTTCTCTCCGGCAATCCTCCATCCGGACCACGGCGTCCGCGCCGTCCGGAAGCGGCGCGCCGGTCATGATCCGCGCGGCCTGTCCCGGGCCGATCCTTTTTGCGGGCATATTCCCCGCGGGGATCTCTTCGATCACCTCCAGCCGGACGGGATTCTCCTGACCGGCCCCTTCGGTATCCCCCGCGCGGAGGGCATAGCCGTCCATCGCCGAGCGATCCTCAGGCGGGATCGCCCGGTCACAACGGATATCCTCTCCGATCACCCTTCCGGGGCCTTCGAGGATATTGACATTTTCCAGCCCAAGCGGAGAAACCGCTTCCAGGATTTTTGTCAGGGCCTCTTCAAAGCAAATCACGGTTCACCTTTGTCTCCGGGGGTGGTCTGACGCTATCCAAAAGAAATCTTTCTGTCAACAGCGAAGGGAACGGGACGGAAAGGGCAGCGGCGAAAGGTAAAGATTATCGCAACATCCGGGAGACATTCCCGCTTGAATAAATGCGGACGATATTATAGCGTACCTGATTAAGCCTGCCGTTGTATCAGGCCAATCCCTATGAAATTCGAGGTAGAAGAACATGAAGGTCGAAACATTGCAAAACGAGATCCGGAAACTGCTCCGGGAGAAAAATGCCGTTCTGATCGTCCATTACTATGAACGGCCGGAGATTCAGCAGATTGCCGATATTCTTGGAGATTCCCTCGCGCTGAGTATCGAGGCCGCCCGGACGAAGGCCGAGGTGATCGTCTTCGCCGGTGTCCATTTCATGGCGGAGAGCGCCGCGCTCGTCTCACCGGAAAAGACCGTTCTGCTGCCCCGGCTGGACGCCGGTTGTCCGCTGGCCGAGATGATCACCCCGGAGCAACTCGCACAGGCCAGAAAAGAGCACCCGCAGGCTGCGGTGGTGGCCTACGTCAACTCCACCGCGGCAATCAAGGCGGCCAGTGACATCTGCTGCACGTCGGCCAATGCGGTCAAGATTGTGAATTCCCTGACCGAATACAATGAGGTCCTGATGGTCCCGGACGGCAACCTGGCCCGCCACACGGCCGGATTCACCGACAAGAAAATCATCCCGTGGACCGGGTACTGCCCGGTGCACCATTTCCTGACGCCGGAGGAGGTCGAACGGGCGAAGGCCCTCCACCCCGGAGCCCCTTTCGCGGCTCATCCCGAATGCCGGATGGAGGTCCTGGCGATGGCCGATTACGTGGGGAGCACGGCCGGGATCATCCGCTTCGCGGCAACTTCCCCCTCGCAGAAGATCATTCTGGGAACGGAAGAGGGGGTGATCGTTACGCTGAAACGGGAATCACCGGACAAAACCTTTATTCCTGCCTCCGGCAAACTGATCTGCCGGACGATGAAGCTGACGACCCTCGAGGATGTCCGTGACTCCCTGCGGGAGATGAAAAATGTGATCCGGGTTCCGGAGGAGATCCGAATTCCGGCGAAGCGGGCAGTCGACCGGATGCTCGCCCTCTCGTGATGTCCGCGGTCAAACCGTCCAGGACAAAGGGAATGAAGTCGCTTGTACAGTGAAAGACCCCGTTGAAATGATCCGTTCGAAGGGGCTCTTTTTTGCGGTGCCGTTTGTGAGAAAAATCGTCGAAATCCGAAAGAATCCGGGCGATCCCGCCCTGCGATGGCTGTTGGAGAGACTGGACCGGGGCGAAGAAGAAATCGCCGTCGGCGGCCTGGCAGGATCGGCCCGCGCCTTTCTGACGGCGCTCCTTTTCCGCCGCCTGCGCCGTCCGCTCGTCGTGATCTCTCCGACGGAAAAGGAGGCGGGGGTCTTCGTCCGAGATCTGGCGTTCTTCCTCGGGGAGGAACACGCCTTCCTGTTGCCCTCCTGGGACCTCCTGACGACCGACATGTTTGCCTTCCAGCGGGAGACGGAACTGGATCGACTGGAGGCTTTTCACCGGCTTGTATACGGGGATCCGGCCGTGGCCGTGATTCCCGTCCGCGCCCTGATGCAGAAAGCGATTCCACGGGGGATTCTCGAAGGTTATGCCGAATGGATCTCGGTCGGCGACATCCGGGAGCGGGACGAGCTGGTCCGGAAGCTGACCGAAGGGGGATACGGCCGCGTCACGCTCGTGGAAGGGAAGGGGGAGTTCAGCGTCCGGGGAAACATGATCGATCTCTTCCCTCCATCGGCCAGGCATCCGTTCCGGATGGAGCTTTTCGGCGATGAGCTGGAATCGATCCGCGTCTTCGACGAGGGTACGCAGCGCTCCGTGCGCGAGATTGCCGAATTCATGCTCTTTCCCGCCCGCGAGGTGATCCTGACGTCCGAGCGAAGGGAACGGGCCGTGCGGAACATCCGCCGCCGTTCGAATGAGCTGGAACTCCCGCGCGCGGTGAAGGACAAGCTTGCTGAAATGATCGCAACCGGCCTCGGTTCGGCGGTCAACCCGTTGTTCCATTCCCTCTTCTACGAAGGCGATCCGGGGGAACCAGGCCTCGCCACGCTGTTCGACCATCTTCCCGCGAACGGTCTCGTGGTCGTTGACGATCCGCTCGCCGTCGGCCAGGTCGCGGAGAAGATCGAAAATGATTTGGACCGCTTCCTTCTAAAGGCCCATGACGGCGAACGGTTTCATCTGGAAAAGGAGGCGGCTTACCTGACCGCGGCCGAGGTGTCGGGGCGTCTGCGGGAACGGCGGCAGATTCATCTCGAAGGCCTGGCCCTCGGGGAGGGAAGGGATGACCGTCCTTCCGTCCGGTTCCAACTGGAACGGGACATGGTGATCGGCGCGCCGGCCGGGACGGAGGCGGAAGAGGCCGGCATGCTTCAACCGCTCGCGGAGAAGATCCGCGGCCGGCTCGGAGACGGGGATCGGGTTGTCTTCGTCTGCGCCGGTCAGGAATGCATGCAGCGGATGGGCCAGCTCCTCGCGCAGTACGACCTCCCTGTCCGAAAAGAGACGGGGGTCCTTCTCGACAGTGGGGACGGATTTGACATCTGTCCCCCGGGGAACGGCTCGTTGGCGCTCAGGGAGGGCCGCATCAGCGGGGGCTTCCATTGGCCGGGCATGGGGTTTGTCCTGCTTTCCGAAGAGGAGATCTTCGGAAAAAAAGTCCTGCGGCGGAGAACGCGCCCCGCCCGGGAGGGGTACTTCCTGAAATCCTTCGGGGAACTGGCCGAAGGAGATTTCGTCGTCCACAGCGAGCAGGGCATTGGACGCTACCGGGGTCTCCAGAAGCTGACCGCCGGCGGGATCGAAAACGACTTTCTGCTGATCGAATATCAGGGGAACGACCGGCTCTACCTTCCGGTGGATCGGATCGATCAAATCCAGCGTTACATCGGTCCGGACGGATTTGTGCCGAAGGTGGACAAACTGGGCGGCGCTTCCTGGGAGGCGGTCAAGGAGCGGGTGAAGAAATCGGTCCGCGAGGTGGCCGAGGAGCTGGTTTCCATCTACGCCGCCCGCGAGGTGATGGGCCGAGAGGCCTTCGCCGCCCCCGACCGGATCTACGACGAGTTCTGCGCCGCCTTCGAGTACGAGGAGACGCCGGACCAGGCGAAGGCGATCGAGGAGATCCATGTCGACATGGACGGCGGCAAACCGATGGATCGCCTGATCTGCGGCGACGCGGGATTCGGCAAGACCGAGGTGGCGATGCGGGCGTCGCTGCGGGCCGCCCTCGACGGGAAGCAGGTGGCGGTCCTCGTCCCGACGACGATCCTGGCCGAGCAGCACCACCAGACCTTCGCCCGCCGTTTGAAGCCCTATCCGATTCGCGTCGAGGTTCTCAACCGCTTCCGGACGAAGGCGGAGCAGAAGGAGATTCTCGAGAGCCTTGCCCGCGGGACGACGGACGTCGTCATCGGAACCCATCGGCTTCTCCAGAAGGACGTCACCTTCCGGAATCTGGGACTGGTCATCATCGACGAGGAGCAGCGTTTCGGCGTCAGCCACAAGGAAAAACTCAAGAAACTGCGGACATTGGTGGACGTCCTCACCCTCACGGCGACCCCCATCCCGCGCACGCTCCATCTGTCGCTCGTCGGGATCCGGGACCTTTCCGTCATCAACACCCCGCCGGAGGATCGGCTGCCGGTCAAGACCCACGTGCTGGAATTCAATGAGGAGGTGATCGTCGATGCGATACGCCGCGAACTGGCGAGAGACAGTCAGGTCTTCTTCCTCCATGACCGCGTCCGGTCGATCTATACGATGGCCCGCCTTGTCCAGCGGTTGGTTCCGGAGGCGAAGGTTGGGGTGGTGCACGGCCGGATGAAGCCGACGGAGATCGAGGATGCGATGGGGCGGTTTGTCCGGCGGGAGGACAACGTTCTGGTCTGCACGACGATCATCGGGTCCGGGCTCGACATCCCGACGGCGAACACGATCATCATCAACCGGGCGGATCGCTTCGGATTGGCCCAGCTCTACCAGATACGGGGGAGGGTGGGGCGGTCGAAGGAGGAGGCCTTCGCCTATCTTCTCGTTCCGAAAGGGGCGATGCTCTCGCGCGATGCCCAGAAAAGGCTTCAGGTGATCATGGACTTTACCGAACCGGGTTCCGGTTTCCGGATTGCCTCCAACGACCTGGAGATCCGGGGTGCGGGAAGCATGCTGGGCATCTCGCAATCCGGACACGTATCCGCCGTCGGCTATGAACTCTACACGGAGCTTATGGAGAAGGCGATCCGGGAGATCAAGGGGGAGCCCGCGCCGGAGGAGGAACCGCGGCCGGAGATTCATCTGGGGATTCCCGCCTTCATCCCCGAATCCTACATGGCCGACGAGCACCGGAGGCTTGTGACCTACAAACAGGTCTCCCTGGCGGCGAACGAGGAAGAGTTGGCGGAAATCCGGGGTGAGCTGCTGGATTGCTATGGCCCCGTTCCCCCCGAAGCGGATAACCTGCTGGCGGTGATCGGGATCCGCAACCTTCTCAAGGGACTCAAAGGGCGGAGCATGGGTTACGACGGCAACGCAATGTCGGTCTTTCTACAGGAGAAGAGCCCGGTCGATCCCTTACGGATCATGGAGATGTACCGGCGGAAGATCCGGGGGGTGCAACTGACTCCCGATCTGAAACTGACCATTCCGATGCCGGACCTGGAAGGGCCGGAGATTCTGGCCCGGGCGCGGGAGCTGCTCGTGGAGCTCAGGGGTTGAAAGGTTGATGAGATGACGCCTTTTCCCGAACATATCCGGCCGCTGCCCATGCGTCCAATTCCGCGGCGGCGGGCCCTCCTGTGGCTGATCCCGCTCTGTTTTTTGACCGCCTGCGAGAACGAGAAAGCGTCTCCGCCTCCGATACCGGTGGTCGCAGAGGTCAACGGAGAGTCGATCGTTCTCGGGGAGTTTGAAAAGGCGCTGGCGACGGAGATGGCCATCGTGAAGCGGGAAACGCCTCTGGGGCCGGAGGAAATGAATCGCCTCAAAGAGGCGGTTCTCGATAACCTCATCCGGGAGAAATTCATGTTTCAGCGCGCCCGCGATCTTTCACTCGCCGTCGGGGAAGCGGAGTTGGCCGCCAGGATCGATGAGATCCGAAAGGACTACAACGGGGACCGGTTCAGTCAACTTTTTGAAACCGGCGGTATCGATTTCTCCGAATGGAAAAATGCGCTGCGGAAGAGGATCCTTTTCGAAAATCTCATTGCCCGGGAGGTCAATGCAAAGATTCAGGTCACGGATCGGGAGGCGGAGGCCTATTTCAACGCCAACCGCAAGGTCTACGCCAACAAGAGACGGGTGCACGTCGCGCAGATCGTTCTCCCCGACCGCAAGCGGGCGGAGGAGGTTCAGAAAAGATTGAACGCGGGAGAGGATTTTGATAAGGTGGCCCGGGAAGTTTCGATCGGGCCGGAGGCGGTCAGAGGCGGCGACCTCGGTTATTTCGAACGGGGGGTTTTGCCGGAAGCCATCGACCGAATGGTTTTTTCGCTGCCGGTGGGAAAGTTGAGTCGCGTGGCCCAGAGCCCATACGGCTTTCATATCTTCAAGGCCCTGGGACGCGAGCAGGCCGGCGGCGGGAAATTCTCGGACGTCAAAGAACGCGTGATCGCCGAACTCAGAAAACAGAAAGAAGCCGAGGCCTATAAGAGCTGGATTGATGATTTAAAGGCGAAGGCCGTGATCCGGATCAACCGTCCCCTTCCGGGCGGTTCCGCAGCAGCGGATCCGGGATTGGGGGGGACGGATTTGAAATCTGTTCCCGCCAACGGGCCGGCCGTTCCGGAGAAGCGTTGAGATGGTTTCCGAGGGGATGGATTCCAACCCGGTCCCTTCGGCTGCTCGGCTATCGAATATAAGGAGAACCGGATGAAAATAGGCAAAGCGATACTGGCGGGGGTGCTGGCAACCTTCCTGGGTGCAGTGGTTCAGGCCGCGGTCATGGACCGGATCGTGGCGGTTGTCAACGATGAGGTGATCACCCTGTCCGAATGGGATAGTGCCTTTCTCCCCTATCAGGAAAAGATGGACGCCTCCTATCAGGGACCGGATCGGGAGAAGGCGGCCGCCGACAGCAAATTGATGCTTCTGAATCGAATGATCGACAGTCTTTTGATGGAGCAGGAGGCCCGCAAGACCGGGATCACCGTCTCGAACGGGGAGGTGACGGAGGCGATCAATGATATCCAAAAACAGCGAAAGATCTCGGAGGAGGAGTTCAGCAAAGTTCTGGAGCAGGAAGGGCTGACCCTGGATTCGTATCGGAAAGGCATTCGGGATCAGCTTATGCGGATCCGGCTGATCCGGCGGGATATCCGATCCCGAGTGGCGGTGACGGATGAGGAAATCGGCGAATATTACCGGAAACATCGGGAAGATTATGAGGGGAACGAGACTGTCCGGATCAAACAGATTCTATTTGTGCTGCCGAATGAAGCGGATGCGGCCGGGAAGGAAAAAATTCGGGCCGATGCCGAGGCGGTCCACAAACGCCTGATGAACGGAGAGCCGTTCAATGAACTCTCCGCAAGGTACTCCCAGGGACCGGAGGCCGCCGGCGGAGGCGACGTCGGTTACATCGAGAAGGGAGCGATTCTTCATGAAGTGGATGAGGTTGCCTTCAGCCTGCCGCTCAATCAGGTCAGCAACGTCATCGAATCATCCATCGGGTTTCACATCATCCAGGTGATCGATCGCCGGGGCGGGAGCGTCAAAGCCATTGATAGCGTCCGCGAAGAGATCCGGGAAAAGATCGAGCGGGAGAAGATGGAAAAGAAATTTTCGGAATGGCTCGATGAGCTCCGCAAGAAGTCCCATATCGAGATCAAACCATAATGAACTGCATTCAAATCAAGGGCGCCGCGCAACACAATCTCAAGAACATCAATGTCGATATTCCGCGCGACAAACTCGTCGTGATCACGGGCGTCTCCGGCTCGGGGAAGTCGTCGCTGGCCTTCGATACGATCTATGCCGAGGGGCAAAGGCGATATGTGGAATCGCTTTCCACCTACGCCCGCCAGTTCATCGGTCAGATGGACAAGCCCGACGTGGAATCGATCGAAGGACTCTCTCCGGCAATCGCGATCGAACAGCGGACCACCGCGCACAATCCCCGCTCCACCGTCGGGACGGTGACGGAGGTCTACGACTACCTCCGTCTCCTCTTCGCGCGGATCGGCGTTCCCCACTGCTATCGATGTGGAAAGGAAATCCGTTCCCAATCGATCGATACGATGCTGGAGACGATCCTGGCCTGGCCTGACAATACCCGCCTGACGATCCTTGCGCCGCTCGCCCGAGGCAAGAAGGGGGAGTTCCAGAAGGAGCTCAAAAAACTCCTGAAGGAGGGGTACGTCCGCGTCCGTGTGGACGGCGAAGTCCGGGAGCTTGCCGAGGAGATCCCCCTCGACCGAAACAAGCGTCACGACATCGACGTGGTGATCGATCGGCTGATCGTCAAGGAGGGAATCCGCAAGCGCCTGCGCGACTCTCTGGAGACCGCCGCGGGACTTTCGGATGGCCTGGTTCGGGTCGCCGTTTCCGGCGGCGAGGAGGTTCTCTTCAGCGAACGGTATGCTTGTCCGGACTGCGGCATCAGCATTACGGACCTCGCCCCCCGGATGTTCTCCTTCAACACCCCCTACGGGGCCTGTCCGGATTGCGGTGGACTGGGCACAAGGATGTACTTCGACGAGGAACTGGTCGTTCCCGACGGCGGGATTTCCATCCGCGAGGGGGCGATCGTCCCTTGGTCGGGACGCCATTCCCTCCACTACTTCCAGACGATAGACGCCCTGGCCGATCATTACCAGTTCGATATCAACACCCCTTTCGAAAAATTGCCGGAGGCGATCCGGAACGTTCTGCTTCGCGGTTCGGGTCAGGAGAAGATCCGCTTCTATGCCGACCGGGGCGGCCGGCGGTTTTTCCTCACCCGCCCGTTCGAGGGGGTACTGAATCAGCTCGACCGGCGCTATAAGGAGACGACCTCCCTCCACGTTCGCATGGATTTGTCGCGCTACATCAACCTCCGGGAGTGTCCGACCTGTCTGGGCGCCCGGCTGAAGCCGGAGAGCCTCTCGGTGACCGTCGGGGGAAAGAACATCTTCGACGTCTGCCGCCTGTCGATCCGGGAGTGCATGGATTTCCTCGCCGCGATCCCGCTCACCCCGCAGGAGGTTGAGGTGAGCGAACGGATCAGGAAGGAGATCCGCCTGCGGCTCCTCTTTTTGCTCGATGTGGGCTTGGACTACCTGAGCCTGGACCGGGCCTCCGGGAGCCTCTCCGGGGGCGAGGGGCAGAGGATCCGGCTGGCGACCCAGATCGGCTCGGGGCTGGTCGGGGTTCTCTACGTCCTCGACGAGCCCACGGTGGGGCTCCACCAGCGGGACAACGTCCGCCTGATTGCCACCCTCAAGCGCCTCCGCGACATGGGAAACACCGTCCTCGTCGTGGAGCACGATCAGGACATGATGATGGAGTCGGACCAGATCATCGACATCGGCCCCGGGGCCGGCGTGGACGGCGGCGAGGTCGTCTTTCAGGGGACCCCGCAGGAGGCGTGCGCCAGCGAGGACTCCCTGACCGGCGCCTATCTCTCGGGCCGCAGGTCGATCGCCATGCCGGAAAGGCGAAGGGTTGCGACGGGGCGGTTCATCGTGATCGAGGGGGCGCACGAGCACAACCTCAAGGACGTGGACATCCGGATCCCGGTCGGGCTGATCACCACGGTGACCGGCGTCTCCGGCTCGGGCAAGAGCACGATGATCATCGAGACCCTCTACAAGGCCCTGGCCAGGCGGCTCAACCAGGAGAAGACGGGCGGCGGAAAGATCCGCCGGATTACGGACCTGGGCGGAATCGAGCGGATCATCCTGATGAACCAGCAGCCGATCGGGCGGACCCCCCGCTCGAACCCGGTCACCTACACCGGCATCTTCTCCCCGATCCGGGAACTCTTCACCGGTCTTCCCGAATCGCGGCTCCGGGGCTACAAGCCGGGCCGGTTCAGCTTCAATGTGAAGGGGGGACGCTGCGAGGCGTGCGAGGGGAACGGCCTCATCAAGATCGAGATGCACTTCCTGCCGGACGTCTACGTGACCTGCGACGTTTGCCATGGCCGCCGCTTCAACCAGGACACCCTCGAGGTCCGGTACAAGGAGAGGAACATCGCCGAGGTCCTCGACATGACCGTCCAGCAGGCCCTGGTCTTCTTCGAGAACATCCCGGCGATCCGCGGGAAGCTCCAGCTTCTCTTCGATGTCGGCCTCGGCTACATCCGCCTGGGCCAGTCGGCCACGACGCTCTCCGGCGGCGAGGCTCAGCGGATCAAGCTCTCCCGCGAGCTGGGGAAGCGGATGAACAGCAACACCCTCTACATCCTGGACGAGCCGACGATCGGCCTCCACTTCGCCGACATCCAGAAGCTCCTCGACGTTCTGATGCGGCTCGCCGGGATGGGGAACACGATCGTCGTCATCGAGCACAACCTGGACATCATCAAGTGCGCCGACCACATCATCGATCTGGGGCCGGAGGGGGGGCCGCGCGGCGGCCGGATCATCGCGACCGGCACACCGGAACAGGTAGCCGAAACCGAGGGCTCCCACACCGGTCGATTCCTCCGGGGAATTCTAAAATTGTAGTTTTGGGTTCGACGACCTCTAAAAGCGACAGGTTGAAACGCGGATCAGCCGAGTGCCGACAGGCGTTCCCGGTAGAATGCGGCGTCCTTGTCGCTGAAGCAGCAGAAGATGACGTTGCGCGGGAGTTCATGACTCGTCAGCCATGCCTGAACGGTCGAGACGGCGATGTTGCACGCCTCCGCCTTCGGATAGCCGTACACCCCCGTGGAGATGCATGGAAACGCGAGCGAAGCAGCGCCGTTCTCCTCGGCCAGCCGCAGACAGTGGTCGTAGGCCGATAGCAGAAGTCCGGCCTCATCGTGGCGGCCGCCGCGATATACGGGGCCGACGGCATGGATGACGAACCGGGCGGGAAGGTTGTAGCCGCCCGTGATGCGCGCTTCGCCGGTGGGGCATCCGCCCAGGCGCCGACACTCCTCCAGCAGACCCGGACCGGCGGCGCGGTGGATCGCGCCGTCGACCCCGCCGCCCCCCAGCAGCGATGTGTTGGCGGCGTTCACGATGGCATCGACTTGGAGGCGGGTGATGTCGTCTTTCACCACCCGCATGCGGGATTCGGATAGATCGACCATTTTACGGCTCCTCTCTCGCCCAATGCTGCATCCCGCCGGGCGCCTGCGCATTGACGGATACCCTTTGTTCGTCGATGAAAAATCTACTTGGCCGGTTCATCGACATACTCAATGATGTCCGCCGTAAGCGTGATCTTTGGAATGGAAAACAGGATAAAATACATGTAGGAGCGATCTTCCGTTTGATTGACAAGGGCGATCGCGCGGCCTTCCAACGGTTCACCGACAGATTCATAAAGGGATTCCTTGGCCTCGGAGTACGTGGGGCTTGCAAAAGGGATGATTCCCAGAAATCTGAATCCCGTGCTTTCCCCCTTGGCGGCCACCTTTATGATTTTGTAGTTCTTCTTTTCAAGGTTTACGCCCGCCACCGTTCCTTGACCGCGGAATTCGCCGGTGGAAGCGCAGCCCGATATTCCGAAAATCAGGGCCGATACCAGCATCGCTTTCAAGAAATCCCCCATTGGTTTCCTCGACTTCATCCGCTCCATCTCCTTTTCGTTTTGAATTTTCGTTTTCGAACAACAGGATAACCATTGTTTTTGTCCAGGCCGCGAGCGACATCTTCTTCATCGTCCAGAAAGCGCTGTTCTTACGCCGCCATCGCGGCCTTCTACTACAACCGGACTGAAAAGGATATGCTAAATCATTCGATCCTTGCCCTTTTCGGCACGGCGTAGGAAGTCTCGTACGACTTTCAGATATTCTTGCGGCTTTTCAAGATGATGTTCATGTGAAGCATCCTCAAAAATATAAATCTCGGATCCAGGGAGGTTATCTTGATAATGTTTAGTTGTTGTGGGGGTCGCTTCATCATAAAATCCACAGGTCAATAAAACGGGACTTGAAATTTTCTTCAGCCGATCGACACGCTCATAGTTTTTAAGTACTCCGGTTACGGTGAACTCACTGGGTCCCCACATATACCCGTAAAGCGAAAAATTCAATTTTTCAAAAGACCTGTTCAGACACTCAGGCCAGGGGTTCAGACGACAAACATGGATTTTGTAATAGGCCATCATGGCATCTTGATATTCCGGAGAGCTGAATTCTCCGGAATCTTCGCATTTTAAGATAATTTCCCGGATCTCCTTCGGAAGTTCGGCAATATAGGCTCTCTGATCTTCTATCCAGCGTGAAGTGCTGAGCAAAGGTCCGGAGAGGACCAGGCTCGCCACCCCCTTCGGGTCCTTCGTAAGGAGGTAATCAACCGCCAACGAGGTTCCCCACGATTGTCCGATGATATGAACATTCTTCATCCCGAGAGCCTTGCGGACTTGATGGAGCTCATCAACAAACCACGCTATCGTCCAGCGAGATGTGTCATCAGGCTTGTCGGAATTGCCGCAGCCGAGTTGATCGTAAAAGACAACAGGCCGTTCATCGGCGAGTTCCGCCAAGGGTTCAAGATAATCGTGCGACGCCCCCGGTCCACCATGCAGCACCAAGACCGGAATGCCCTTTTTATTCGTTCCCGCCACTTTATAGCTGATTTTACCACCGGTTGATGGGATATACCCTTCCTGAATTTCACCCGTATTTTTAGATACCCGGACGTTTACATTGCTGTTCACAGGACAACCTCTAAGGATAAAGGCAAAATCAAATATCGTATCATGGTGCTTCCGTCCTCACGAAACTCCTTACCCAATTGCTGGTCAGCGCCTGGACATTTCGGCGGCGATCACAGTCGGTTATTTCTTGCATAACGTGCCGATCAGTGGCGGCTGAAAGCCGTCCGCTGAATCGGCGTGATCTTCGTTGTTTTCATTCTTTGGCCTTCGTTTTGTCACCAGAAGACGCATTACGAAACGTCATCTTTGCGGCCCAGAACCAATCTTGAATTTCCCTTTGAAATACCTTTCTCTGATTTCGACCGTTTCAGAAGCCCATCCTTCCAGTCCCTTGTTTTTAATCGCTATTAAGTTATAAACCTTTAAATTATGAGGGTATCTATCGGCGCCTTCCGCCAATGGTTGTAATTTCGAACAGGGGAAGTCACTACATTCAAAGCAGAAATCCAATTTTTTCAATTTCACACATTCCAGTGTTTCACATTTGCCGGCGATCATGGTGCAGCCTGATGTTCGACAACCCTTGCAAAGCAATTTCTCTTTTGTCATGCCGCGGGAAGCGAATCCGGCTTTCCTGGTTTCGGACATCTTTTCAAAGAAAGAATCAATATTCGTGTAATAAAATTCGCAATTAAAACAATCTATTCCACAAACCGCCGTGCTTAATTTAAGGTCGTCCATTTCATTCTCCCCGGTTTAATTATCTCATTTTGCATTTATCTGAACAGGTGCGAGATGAGCCGCACCAACGTGGGCGCGGGAGATGCAATTCATTGCAGTGCCCTTGACAAAAGGGGCGGAGCCGCCGCAGGCGGGGCGGCTTCATGGATGGTTGGATCATCCTGTGGTAAAAGCCGGTTTCCCATTTGCAAAAAACAATCGCATAAGATAGGATGGCTGTCAAATGAAAAATCAAATCAGGCATTTGTCTTGACTGACCCGATGAAATGGCATGAAGGCGGTTCGATCCAATATCGGATCCGGACCTCCCTGAGGGCGCGCAATCTTCGCCTCACGATATCCCCTCGGGAGGGGTTGACGGTGGTGGCGCCGCGGAATTTCGATCCCCGCCGGATTCCGGCGATCGTGGAGAGGAAGCGAACCTGGATCGAGGCCCATCTCCGGCGATTTGCCGAGGCGGCGATCGGTGCCGAAGCTGCCGGAAAGGCCGGTCACCGGGAGGCTGATGCGCTGCCGGATACCCTCGAATTGCCGGCCCTCGGGGAGTCCTGGCAAATCCGCTATCAGCCGACGAATACCAGGGTTGTCGGAGTGCTGGCCGAGGAGCCGGAGCGGCTCACCGTGTACGGCGCCGTATCCGACCACGACGCCTGCCGAGAGGTCCTGAAACAGTGGCTTCGCCGCCGGACGCGGGAGGAACTGGTCCCCTGGCTCGATCGCTTGGCGGCGAAGAACGGCTTCAAATTCAGAGAGGCGCTCATCCGGGGACCAAAGACGCGCTGGGCGAGCTGTTCGGCCAAGGGGACGATCAACCTCAGTTTCAAACTGCTCTTCCTGGAGCGTCATTGGGTGCGCTGTGTCCTGCTGCACGAGCTTTGCCACACGGTCTGTATGAACCATTCCCCGCGCTTTTGGACGCTGCTCGGCGGCCTCGAGCCGGAATGCCGGGAGATTCAGAAGCGGATGCGCGACGGCTGGAAGCGGGTTCCGGCCTGGGTGGAAAAGCGGGAAGGGGAGTGATGAATCGTCGGAGGGGCGGGAGATGTAATTCCGCAGAGCCGCCGGGAAAATCCGGACGATCGGATTTGGGATGGGAAACCGGTGAGATTTGCTGTCTGAAAAGGGGGAACGGGATGCTGAGCAGGGAAGAGGTGATTGCCAAGGCCGTTGAGTGCGGGTTCGAGGATACGGGTTTCACCACCGCGGAGCCTTTTGACTCTCAGCGGGCGCTGCTGGAGGAGAGGAGCGAGGAGTACGGATGGGCGATGCGGTCGGGCCTCGACCTGATCGCCGGCACCGATCCCCGGAACATTCTTCCCGGCGCGAAGTCGATCGTCGTTCTGGTGGAGGCCTATTTCCGGGAGGCCTTCCCGGCGTTGCTGGAGCGTCACTTCGGCCGCTGTTATCTCGACGACGACCGGATGCTCGGGAACCGCCTGGAAAAAAGGGTTAAGGCGTTCCGCACTTTTTTGCGGGACCACGGAATCGATTCCAAGGTGCCCTTTCATCTTCCCCACCGGCTGGCGGCGGCGCGGGCCGGTCTGGGGACGTTCGGAAAGAACTGCCTCTTCTATTCCCGGAAGGTCGCCGCCGGCGGCTCCTGGGTCCTCCCGATCGCCGTGGTCGTGGATCAGACTTTTCCGCCGGACGAGCCCACCCTCGAAATCGGCTGTCCCGACTGGTGCCGGAACGCCTGCCTGGCGGCCTGTCCCACGGGGGCGTTGAAGGGGCCGCGAAAGCTCGATCCGCGCCGCTGCATCTCCTACCTCACCTATTTCGGGAGCGGGCTGACGCCGCGGGAGTTGCGGGCGCCGATGGGCCTCAACGTCTACGGCTGCGACCGCTGCCAGAACGTCTGTCCCCGGAACGCCCCCTGGCTGGCCCGCGAGCTCAAGATGAACGAAAAGGCAGCGGGGATGGTCGAGGATTTCCGACTGGAGAAACTGCTGCGGATGGACAAGGCCTGGTTCACGGGAAGGATCTGGCCGCACATGTTCTACATGTCCGACGCGGACCTCTGGCGCTGGAAGATGAACGCGGCCCGGGCGATGGGAAACAGCCGGGATGATGCTTACGTTCCCGAACTCGCGGAAGCCTTCCGGCGGGAGGAGGACGAACGGGTGAAGGCGATGGCCGTCTGGGCCCTCGGCCGGATCGGCTCGCCGGCGGCGAAGCACGCCCTTGAGGCCGCCCTTCCGGGGAGTGTCGGCCCTGTCCGGGAAGAAATTACGGCGGCGATGGAGGCGTCGTGGTGGGCAAAAACAGGTTGGTCTGAACCCGACAGGGAAAGGGCGATCGCTTAGCGTCATGGAATTATTCATAGAAACAATTTGAGAAGAGGAGTATGAATAGTGCAAACGGATTTGCCGGAGCAAGCAGGGAGGTGAAATATGAAGAAGGTTGCCTGTGCGTTTCTGATTCTGACGATAGCCGTCTTTCTCATCAATCCATTGTGCAGTGAAGCAAGGGGCGGACATCGATATCACGGCGGCCACGGCGGTTGGTGGGTGCCTTGGGCCATTTTGGGAGGAGCAGCCGTTCTGGCGCCCCTTTTTTACGAGCCTTATTATTCACGTGATTATCCGCCTCCGCCGGCAGTCATTCCCGAACCGCCCCCGATGCATGTTCCCCCGGCGCCATCCGTGGCGCCCTCGCCGAATGAAAGGATCTTTGTCTATCCCAGGCAGGGTCAAAGCGAAGAGCAACAGGTGACGGATCGTTATGAATGCCACAGTTGGGCCGTGGGCCAGACAGGCTACGACCCGACCCAATCAGCGACCGGTGACCTGCCGGAGGACCAACGGAGGCAAATGCATGCCGATTACAACCGGGCGCAGGGGGCCTGCCTGGACGGTCGCGGGTATACCATGAAGTAGCGGCGACGGGGCGGAAACAGTCGTGTCCGCCAGGGGTTCTTGAGGGAAGAAAAAAATACTAGGAGGCATGAACATGATTGATTATCCAAAATACAAAAAAGTGCTCTTCTGTACCGATTTTTCAAAAAATTCGGATTGCGCCTTCGATTACGCCTTCGGCATTGCAAAGAGAGACGACGGTGTCCTCTATATCCTCAATGTCATACCGCCGGCTCCCCAATTGTATAAGCTGGAGGATACGTACCTGACCAAGGAGCAGTTGGACGAAATCAGGACAATCCTCCGGAAAGATCGTGAAAAGATGTTCAATGATAAATACCTGACGCATATCAAGGATAAGACGAAAGTCCGGGTGGTCACCGAATCCGGACGTGAAGATGATAAAATCATCGAATTCGCCCAGAAGGAAAAAATCGATATCCTCGTGATCGGCACACACGGAAGAACGGGAATAGAGCATGTCTTCCTGGGCAGCGTCGCCGAAAAGATCATCAGGCGCAGCCCGATTCCCGTCTTTGTGATCCCCTGCAAAGACAAGACGGGACTCGACTGAAAAACTAATCCTTGACATAAACAGCGGAAAAGCTTATAGGTGCCGTGCTTTACGATTCGGTTTTGGCTGTCTCCCCCACCCAGAGCCTGCAATAGAGGCCTCTGGGTTTTTTTGCGCCTGAAAGAACGCGCCGGTCTTGGGAGGCGGAACCGGGAGAGGACAGAAGGAATATGGCAAGGCAGAGTCAGAACAAGTTCATCAAGCGGCAAAAGGAACTCGAGCGCGTAAGGAAGGCGAGCGAGAAAATGGCCAAACGGCAGCAACAGAAAAAAGACAACATGAACGTTGAGAAGGAAATGGAATGAGTTTTACACAGTTTAAGCTACACAAATCGATTGAAACGGGCATAGAGGCCCTGGGGTACACGACGCCGACGCCGATTCAGCTTCAATCCATGCCCCCCATTCTACAGGGCAAGGACGTCATGGGGCTGGCGCAGACCGGAACGGGCAAGACCGCCGCGTTTGCGCTTCCCATTTTACAGCGGCTGATGAACGGCCCGCGGAAGATCATCCGCGCGCTGATCGTCGCCCCGACGCGGGAGCTGGCCGAACAGATCCATGAGGCCATTGACGGGCTGGGGCGGGCGACGAAGCTCAAAAGCGTCACCGTTTACGGGGGGGTGAATAAAAATCCCCAGATCCGGACGCTCCGTCAGGGGGTCGAAATCGCGGTCGCCTGTCCGGGACGCCTGCTCGATCTGGCGGAACAGGGCGAAATCGACCTTTCCCGTGTTGAGGTGCTGGTTTTGGATGAGGCGGACCGCATGTTCGACATGGGCTTTTTGCCGGACATCCGCAGGATCGTCAAGCGGCTGCCGAAGAATCGGCAGACGCTGCTTTTCTCCGCCACGATGCCGGACGACATCCGGAAGCTGGCCGGGGAGGTGCTCCGCGACCCCGTCATCATCCGGGTCGGCGCCGGGGTTCCCGTATCCACGGTTTCCCATGCCGTCTATCCGGTGGCGCCGCATCTCAAGACGGCCCTGCTGATGAAACTGCTCGACAAGACGGATACGGAATCGGTCCTCGTCTTCACCCGCACGAAGCACCGCACGACGCGCGTGGCCGAGCAGATGCAGCGGGCCGGCCTGTCGGTCGCCTCTTTGCAGGGCAATCTCTCGCAGAACCGGCGCCAGGATGCACTGAGCGGCTTTCGCGACGGGAAGTACCAGATCCTGGTGGCCACCGACATCGCCGCGCGGGGGATCGACGTTTCCGGCATATCCCATGTGATCAACTACGACATGCCCGACACCGTCGACGCCTACACGCACCGGATCGGCCGTACGGGCCGCGCCGCGAAGATGGGTGACGCCTTCACCTTCGTGACCCCGGAAGATCGGGGTTTTGTGGGGGACATCGAGCATGTCCTCGGGGAAAAAATCGAAAGGCGGACCCTGGAGGGTTTCGACTACAATTTGCCGGCGCCTGCGGGCGGCGG
>DIKL01000056.1:17953-20732 GCA_002424545.1 Syntrophaceae bacterium UBA5619 | reverse complement strand
CGTGGTGAGGATCACCCGGCCGCCGAATCCCGCCGCCTTTTTCAGGGCGGCGGTTTTGTTTTTCACCCGGATCTGCGGATCGCCGATCTCCCCGATGCGGTAGACGATCCGGGAAAAGGGCCGGGAAAGGCCGCGGGCGTCGAACGTCCCTCCCGTGTGATACAAATCGGCCACGTCGGCGACGGAAACGCTCGGCGGGGGCGGACCCCCGGGTTCGGAGAAGGTGACCTGATCCTGGATGATCAGGCCGCCCCGGGCGTAGAAAACCTCCGTGACGTCGTAGCCAAACTGGGAGTTGCGCCAGGTAAGGGTCACCGGCTCGCCGTCCGGCGCCACAACGGAAAGGATCTTCTCCCCCCGGCCTTCCTCCGTCAACTCGATCCGGGTGTATCCGGGTGGGGCGATCTGCGACAGAAGCCCAAGGCACAGGAGCGCCGCAACCAACGTGATGATTTTTTTGTGACGGCGCATTCGCTGATTCCCCGCAAGACTCTGAAAAAACAAATCCGCTGCGTTTGCCCGACCCTTTGCTTTGTTCCGACCAGGATCGGGGAAGTCGGGATGCAGGGGAATCGATTCCTTGGCGGATCGGCGCTTGGTCATGAACCGAGAACCGACCCGCCAAGGATATTCGTGCGGGATTTATTTTGCCGCGCCCTTTTCCTTGAAATACTTCAGTGCGGCGGGATGGAGGAACTTGAGGGCGTCCGGCGTAACCTGGCCGACGGCGCTCTCCGGCGTCATCTTCGTGGCCCCCTTCCAGACCGCCACCAGTTCGGATTTGTGGTCGAAGATCGCCTTGACGATCTGATAGAGCCGATCCTCCGGGAACGTATCCATCGCCTGGAGGACGGCTGTAATCGCGATCGTTTCAACATCTTTGTCCAAAGCGGAGTACGAGCCTTTGGCGAAAATTGTCTTGTGGAAGACGCCGGGATTCTCTTTCATGATCTTTTGTGCAATTTCCCCTGCGATCGGCAGCATGACCATTTTGAGGCCGGGGGTGGAGGAAAGGTCGATGATGGAGGAAGTCGGCACGGCGCCGCTCCAGAAGAAGGCGTCAATCTTGCCGTCCTTCAGAGCCGCTACGGACGGGCCCGCCCCAAGCTTTTCCCGCTTGAAATCCTTGTTCCAGTCGATCCCGAGCGCCCGCAGTACGTAGTCGGCCTGCTCCTCGGTGCCGCTGTTCGGGGCGCACGTGGAGACGCGCTTGCCTTTGAGGTCCATGATCGATTTGATCCCGCTTCCTTCCTTTGTCACAACGTGGAGCGGTTGCTCGTAAAAGCCGAGAACCATTCGTACCTTGTGTTTCCCGGAAAGGCCCGGCACCTTCCCATCGTTTGCCCATCCGATGTGATAGTCATAGGCAAAGGCCAATCCCGCCTTCCCGGCCGTCAGCAGCTTCAGGTTGTCGATTGCGGCCGTTGTCGCCTCAGCGGAGGCCTCGGTATTGGGAACGTACTTGCCGATGACACCGCCGATCGCTCCGCCCAGCGGATACCAGACGCCGCCGGTGCCGCCCGTCACGATGCTGAAAGAGAGTTTGTCCGCTTTTGCCTGGGCGCCGACGCTGCCGGCAAATGCCAGCGATATCGACAGGATGATCGCCAAAGCTGCCATGGTTCCATATTTTCGAACGTTCATAGCACTCCTCCTCGAATGATGTTATCGACAGGACGTCATTGCCCTGAACCTTTGGATGCCCCCGCAGAAAATCCTCCGGGTTCAAACAGATCCTCAAAATCTTAATGCTGTCCAACGTCCTCCGGCGATCCGCCGGCGACCGGTTTTTGGCTCGTCCACAGATGGTAAAGCAGCATCAGGACGCCGACCCCCAGTGGCGCCAGCCCCCCCACGGACAGGCCGATCGGGGAGATCACCATGCCGATCGCGACAATGATCAGCAGGACCCGCTCCGCCAGGGGGAAGGGTTTGCGCAGATAACCGATGATCCCCATGGCCAGGAAAAAGAGGGCCGAGAGGCTCGTCAGCGTGGCGAGGAGGAAATCGGGCCAGTTCCCACCGATGATCAGCAGGCTGTTGCCGACCTTGGTCGTGGAAAAGAAGAAGGGAATGAGAAAGGCCGGCAGGGAGTACTTCCAGGCCTGCATCATCGAGGCGAACGGGTTGCCGCCGGTGACGGCCGCCGCCGCGCAGGGGGACAGCCCCACCGGCGGAGAGACCTCGGAGAGGACGGCGAAATAAAAGCAGAGCAGGTGCGCCACATGCATCGGGACCCCGATGGACACGAGGGCCGGGGCGACCATCACGACGGTCATGATGTAGGTGGCCGTGATCGGAAGGGACAGACCGATCAGCATCGATGCGAAGAGGGCTAGGAACAGCGCGGCCAGCGTCGAGCCGCCGCTGACGGACATGATGATCGAGGAGACCTTCAGCCCCAGGCCCGTTAGTGTAAAGGTTCCGACGATCAAGCCGGCGGCGGCCAGCAGGACGGCCACCGGGAGCATGTTCTTGGCCCCTTCGACCATCGCCGTAAAGATCCTGCCGGGGGTCAGCCACTCGTTCCGGTCCCGGCTGACAAAGCTTGTCACGATCGTTGTGGCGATCGCCCCGAGGGCCGCCAGTTCAGGTGATTTGTTCCATACGACCAAAAGGGCGACCAGCACCACGATGGACAGAAGGTGGTAGCCCTTGGTACGCATCACCTGCCCGACGGTCTTGGCCTCGGTCTCCGGCGGCGCGAAGCGGAACTTGCGGGCCTCCAGTTCCACCATGAAGAGGGTTCCCACGTAGTAGAGGATCGTCGGGATCGTCA